>SYPI01000163.1 GCA_005804005.1 Planctomycetia bacterium | reverse complement strand
GTTTCCCCGCAGACCGGGTCCACCCTTGGCGGAACGCTGATCACCATCAACGGATTCAACCTCGGTGAGTCCACCGGGGTCAGCATCGGCGGCGCTCCTTGCACCGGCCTGCAGGTGATCTCGCCGACCTTGCTGCGCGCGGTTTCACCAGCCGGGGCACTCGGTGAGGCGGCCGTCATTGTCAATGCGCCCACGGGGACTGCCACCGCCCCAGCACCATTCACATATGTGCTGCAGGCGATCACTAGCGTGACGCCAGCGTTCGGGACCACCGCCGGGGGAACGGCAATCACCATTTTCGGCAGTTACCTCGGCGGCGCCACCGGCGTGACACTCGACGGAGTAGCGGCAACGAATGTCCTTTCCCTCAGCGCCACCGCCGTGTCCTGTGTCACGCCTGCTGGAACCGTCGGTCTGGCGGATGTCGCGGTCACCACGCCCAAGGGGACGGCAGTAGCCGCCGGTCTATTCACCTACATCCCAGGCTGGTGCACGCCCATTGAGATGCTTCCGCATCCGCTGGTCGTGGTCAGCCAATCGCTGCGCGAGGCCATCATCGCCACCGGCCTGCCGTGGCGTGTCCGTGACAACCTCACGCAAATCGAGATGGTGTTGGTGCCGCCGGGCTCCTTCAACATGGGCTGCATCGTTCCGCCGGTGGGTGGTGGCTGCCTGACTGATGAGCAGCCGGTACACCCGGTGACACTCACCAACGCGTTTTACATCGGGCGGTATGAAGTTACGCAGTCACAGTGGACGCCGATAATGGTCTTCAACCCGTCGTCATTCCAAGGGCTGAGCGACTCGGCCAACCGTCCGGTGGAACAGGTGGGGTGGGGGATGATCCAGAGTTTCTTGAGTGCCACCAGCATGCGCCTGCCGACCGAGGCCGAATGGGAGTATGCGTGTCGGGCTGGAACTACGACGGCTTACCACGGTTCTCCGCAGTTTCCATCTGGGACCAACTATCCCGACTCCGCCTTGCTCTTGGGGTGGATCTCCAGCAATGCCGGCAATCAAACTCATGCCGTTGGTCTGAAGGCTGCAAACTCGTTGGGGATTCATGACATGTCTGGCAATGTCGGCGAATGGCTCGCGGACTGGTGGGGCTACTACAGTGCCGGAGCGCAGACCAATCCAACTGGTCCGCCAACCGGCGATTACTTCCATGTGGTTCGCGGCAGCGGCTGGACCGACACTGGGCTTGGAATGCGAGTATCACGCCGCGGCTCGATCGCCAGTTACCAAGCGTGGGCTGACCTCGGGTTCCGCGTGGCGAGGAACCCGTAGGCGCTGTTAGAGCGAGGCGCGGATGCGCTCGGCAAGGGCGGTGCCGTCTGGTGCGGCGAGAGTGCCAGGTTTCCAGCCGATGCCGAGCCCTAGTTCGGGGTTGGGCTTCGGGATGATGTGGAAGTGCACATGCGGCACTGCTTGGTGCGCGGCCGCCCCATTGTTCTGCAGAATGTTGTAGGCCGTGGCCCCGGTGGCCGCGAGCACCGCGCGGGCGACTCGCGGCAATGCTTCGCCCAGCGCAGCCGCGGAGGCGTCGTCGAGTTGGTGCAGGAATTCGCATTCGCGCTTGGGAACCACCAGGGTGTGCCCGGGGCTCAGTGGCGCGATATCAAGGAAGGCAATCACCAGCGCGCTCTCGTAGACGCGGTGGCAGGGGATCTCGCCAGCGATGATGCGCGAGAAAATGGAGGCCACGCGGCCGAGCGTACCATCGCTAGCGCGTGGTTCACGCCGCTGAAAACTCTGCCCCGCTCTCGCAGGTGCTGGCCGCGCTGCTGGACGCGCCCGCGCTGGAGGCCATTCTGCGCGGGGCGCTGGCGGAGGATCTCGGGCCACGCGGCGACATCACTACGCAGTACCTGTGGCCCCAGCCGCGGCGCCTCAAGGGGCAGGTCGCCTTTCGTGAGCCCGGGGTGCTGTGTGGCGGGGCGTTGCTGCCTCGTTTGATCGCTGTGGTCGGTGGCGGGGTGGGGTACCGCGTCTGCGCTACCGATGGCGATGCGCTGGCCGCTGGCAGCGTGGTCGCGCAGCTGGAAGGCGATGGCGCAGCGATTGTGGCGCTGGAGCGCACCGCGCTGAACTTCATCGGCTTTCTCTCTGGCATCGCTACGGCCACCGCCGCGCACGTTGCCGCAGTGGCTGGCACCGGGGCGCAGATTGTGGACACCCGCAAGACTGTGCCTGGTATGCGGCTGCTTTCCAAGTACGCCGTGCGCTGCGGCGGGGGAGTCATGCATCGCCTCGGCCTGCATGATGCCATGCTCATCAAGGACAACCATGCCGCTGGCCTGACCAGCGCGGCCTTTGCTCAGGAGTGCGGCGCTGCAGCTGGGCGGGCTAGGTCTCTAGGGGTGAAGTTCGTTGAGGTCGAGGCCGACACGCTGGAGCAGGTTGCGGCGTTGCTGGCGCTGCCCGCTGGCACGCTGGACATTCTGTTGCTCGACAACATGAGTCTCGCTCAACTGGCTGAAGCCAAGCGGCTTCGCGACTCCACGAGACCCGGCGTTCTCTTGGAGGCATCCGGAGGTGTCACACTCTCGACCGTGGCCCAGATCGCCCACACCGGAATTGATCGCATCGCCGTCGGCGCGATCACTCATTCGGTGCGCTCGATCGACATCGGGCTCGATGTGAGATGACTGCGCCAACTGGAACGGTGCCAGTTGAGGCGTGGAGCGATCGGCTGGGCCCGGCGCTAGCGAGTTCGTCCGCGCTGAGTGGTCCGCTGATCGTGCTGCGCGAAACGGCCAGCACTCAGGATGTGGCCCGATCGCAGGCCACGCCGGGCACGGTGGTGGTTGCTGCTCGGCAAACGGCCGGGCGCGGGCGCTTCGGCCGCGCCTGGGCCGACACCGGCACCGACGGTGTGGCCATGAGCATTGTCGTTTCGGTTGCTAGGCTCGAAACTCTAGCCCCAGCCTGCGCGCTGGCAGCCTGTGAGGCGATTGAGCAAGTGTGTCCAGGCGTGGCGCTGCGCATCAAGTGGCCCAACGATCTGTTGCTGGGTGGCCGAAAGCTGGCGGGGATTCTCATCGAGAGCATTGTGGGTGGCGATGGCCACCGCGTTGCGGTGATCGGCGTCGGTGTGAATGTTTCGCAGGGGCAGTTCTCGGGTGACCTGCAGAACCGTGCGACCAGTCTGCGGATGCATGGGCACACGGTCGATCGGCTCTTCATCTTGGCCGCGCTCATCACTTCGTTCGGGCGGCTCGAACAATGGCACGAGGCCCGGATCGCCGCAGGATTCGCCCTGCGAGATGCACTGGTCGGCTCGGCAGGCCGCTTCGGCACTCCGCAAGGAGAGGTCGCTGGTCGGGTTCTGGGCCTAGACCCCCTCCACGGATTGCGGCTTGAAACCGGCACTGGGGAGGTCTTCCTGCCCGCGGCCACTACAACAGTTCTCCCAACGGACTAGAGTTCACGCGTGGTGAATCGCATCCCCCAATACGCATCACTGGCCACGCCGTGCCTGGCGCTGCTGGCGGCGCTCTGCTGCAGCGCCGGGTCGTCTGCACAAGCCACCGTGCCCGCAGCCACTACTGCGTCAGATGGCCCGACCGGGATTGTCCGATTGGACCTGGCCGTGGCCCGCGAAGAGGACACCTCCGCTCTCTCCACCTCGCTGCGCGTTGCGCCGATGGACCTGGCCCAGCCGTCGGGCTTCTCAAATCTTTACCGCGTGCCCGGTCGCCCCGACTTGTTCATGCGCGGCCACGGCGCACTCTTTGGTGTGTTCGAGCAATCGGCCTACACCCGAATGAACGGTCGCACAGTGGCCCTCTGGCCAGCGGGCACCATGTTCTTCATCGGTGTGCCAACGCCCGAGATGCTGAAGAACTTTGGACACCCTCCGGAGGCCGAGTCCGCCCCAGCGCCTTCAGCAGATTCCCCTGATGGAGCGGTTCTGGTTGTCCCGCTGCGCGTCCAGCCAGCGCTCGCACACGATGAAGACACCGCTCCGCCGAGCGCGGCCGCAACCAAGCCCCCGGCGCACCAGCGTTGCCCGATGCGCGCCGCACCTTTGGCGCCCGACGCGGCACCGTTGCGGGCACTGGATCGGGCCGAAGCGGTCGCGACCACCGCTAACATCGAGCCGCGGTGACCGAGGCACTCCTTCTGGCAACTATGTGTCTGGGGCAGTTCCGCAGCGCGGTCGAACAGCCGATCGCGGTTCGCGGTGGAGTCATGTTGCTGCCGCTGGTCAACACCGAGGGCGACCGAACCGAAGAACTGCCCAGCCACCTAAGACTCACAATGGATGACGGCGCGGCGCTCGAGGGCGCGGTGGTCATGCTGGCTCTGCGGCCGGACGATCGCATTCCATTCTGGACGCAAGTGGATTCGTTCACTGACGCCATGTGGCCGCATGAGGCACCGGAGGATCAGCGCGCGCAGGCGCAGCTCTACTTGCTGGTGCCGCTTCCCGAAACCGCCGACGGCCTGTTGTTGCTGGGCGAACAGAAGCTCGCGCCGCGCTGGGCCGGGCCGTTCCGGGCGCACCGCGCGGCTGCTGCGGTTGCCCAGGCGAACGATGTTCACACCGACACCCCCGATGCTCTGGCGCCCTCGGAGCGATTCCGCTGGGATCTACTAGTAGAGCAGTCTGGGGTAATCGAACCGCCGCTGTCGGAGCGCGAACCGACCCGACTGCTGGCGCAGCACTTCGCCTCGCTGTGGGCCATGGGGTTGGCGCGCATTCGCGAGGGCGACGCTGCAGTGGCCGACGACCTCTGCGCTCGGCTGGCCGGAGTGGCGCGGGGCACCACCAGTGACGGAGTGAACCGCAGCCTTGCCGCTTGGGAAATGCGCCGCAGCGAACTCGATGCGCTACTGGAAATCAGCCTCTCGCCCCAAGTTGATGCCGCTGGGGCCGCTCGGGGCGCTGAGGCGTGGATGCGTTCGCGCCCGGCGGTGATGGCCTGGGTCGATGATGAGTCCAGCACCGAGGTGGTCATTGCGCTGGCCAACCCATCGCTCAACGCCCAGACCGTTCAACTTGAATGGATCGGTGGGCCCACGGGCGATGGCACTGCGCGAACGATTCCTGTGGGCCCCGGCGAACTGCGTCTGGCGCGCATGCAGCGCTCGGCGAATTCCACTGGCATCGCCTCAGCGTTGGCGGTCAGTCCGACCACGCTCGCGGGACGATTGGTGGTCGGCTCGGGCCTTTATCCAGTGCGGCCGCCGGGACTGGCCTTCGGGGTGTTTCTGCCCACCATGCGGCTGGTTGATGCCCAGCGCGGCGCAATCGCCCCGCCGCCATTGGACGAACAAACCACTGCCAGTCTGCGCCACCGCCCGCACGGATGGGAGTTGTTCATTGACTGCCTGCGCAGCGACCCGCCACCAGCGACGGACCGGGTTCACATCTCGCTGGGGGCGATTCCTACAGTGAGTTTCGACCTCACTCCCGAGGGGCATGTGTTTGCCCAGTCGGATTCGGCCATCGATGTCCTCCCAGTTGCCCACTCCAGCGGTGGCCCCGGTTGGTGGCGGGTGCGGCTGGAGATACCCCGCGAACTGCTGCCGGTGGACAGCCCGCTGCTCGTCGGCGTACAGCGCACCGTGAACGGATTCCGGCAATCGGCCGGAACACCGCTGCCGCCGTGGCGTCTGCTCCCGGCACCGGCGGCGCTGGACATCGGCGCTTGGGGGATCGTGGTGCCAGAGTCGCCCGCCGCTCCGTGAGTTGAGCGACGGGGATATCGCCGCAGCCCCCTATACTCGCGCTCATGGCTGCGAGCGCCAAGGCGACGCGCATCATCTCGCTTCTCAATCAGAAGGGCGGGGTTGGCAAGACCACCACTACGGTGAACATCGGCGCGGCAATGGCTCGGGCCGGGAGGCGAGTTCTGCTGATCGACCTTGATCCGCAATCGAACTTGAGCCTGCACTTTGGCGTCGAAGATGACCCCGACCAGCCGGGGGCGCTGCATCTGTTCACCGATCCTGCGCTGGCCATTGGCAAGACCATTCGACGGGCGCGGACC
>SYPI01000018.1 GCA_005804005.1 Planctomycetia bacterium | reverse complement strand
GCTGTGCCGGGCGTGCCCAGTGAAGTGCTCAATCCGCGCAACACCTGGAGCGACAAGGCGGCCTACGACACCAAGGCTCGCGAACTGGCCCGACTCTTCCGCGAGAACGATGCCAAGTTTGCCATCAGCGCCGCCGTCCGTGCGGCCGGGCCCCGGGGCTAGTCCGCATGCCACCCGGCGCTGGATTGCCGCAGAGTGTCAGCGCCAGCGTGGGGGGGCTGTCATTCGAGGACATTCTGGCGGCGCGCCGCCGCATTGCCGGAGGAGTGTTCGAAACGCCGTGCCGCGAGAGCGTGGCCCTCTCGGAAATCTGCGGGGCGCGGATCTTCTGCAAGCTGGAGTACCAGCAGCGCACCGGCTCGTTCAAGGAGCGCGGGGCCAGGAATGCCCTGCTGCAGTTGGGAGCCGAAAGCAAGCGGCGCGGGGTGATCGCCGCCAGCGCAGGCAATCACGCTCTGGCTTTGGCCTGGCACGGCCGCGATCTGGGCATTCCAGTGAGCGTGGTCATGCCACAGTTCGCCCCGCTGATCAAGCAGGAACGATGCAAGGCACTCGGGGCGCGGGTGCTCAATCACGGCAGCAACATCGCCGAGGCCAAGGTGCGGGCCGATGAACTGGTGACCGCCGAGTCGCTGACTTACATCCACGGATTCAATGACCCAGCAATAATCGCCGGGCAGGGAACGGCGGCGCTGGAGATTGTGGAGCAGGTGCCGGAGTGCGAGGCAGTGGTGGTGCCCGTGGGCGGCGGTGGGCTCATCGCTGGCATGGGTCTGGCGCTGAAGCGCCTTCGACCACAGGTGAGCCTTATCGGCGTTGAGCCGGAGCGCTGCGCCTCGTACCGCGCGGCGCTGATCGCTGGCCGACCGGTGCGAGTGGAGTCGCTGCCAACGCTGGCCGACGGCTTGGCCGTTCCGGAAGTCGGCGAACTGGCCTTCGTTCTGGCCCGAGAGACTGTCGACGAAGTGATTGCAGTCGACGAAGAATCCATTTCGCTGGCCATGCTGCGATTGGTGGAGAGCGAGAAGGGGGTCGTCGAGGGGGCCGGGGCCGCGCCGCTGGCAGCGTTCCTCGCTGGCCATCTCGCTCATCTGCGCGGCAAGACTGTGGTGTTGGCATTGGGTGGCGGCAATGTCGATCCGCTGGTGTTGAGTCGAGTAATCGAGCACGGGCTGGCGGTCGATGGCCGACTGGTGCAGTTCACGGCGGTCATCTGGGATCGTCCGGGTGGGCTGGCGGAACTGGCTTCGACGCTGGCCACTGCCGGGGCCAGTGTGCAGGATGTGGTGCACGAGCGCGCCTTCGGTGGGCCGGATGTGTCGCGGGTGCAGGTGGAGTGCAAGATTGAAGTTCGCGGTCGGGCGCACGCCGAAGAAGTCTTCAAGGCCTTGCGGGCGCGGGGCATCGATGTCCTGCCAAGGCCGCTGGATCCGAAGGCGCGCGTTTGAGCGCTACCCTGTTGGGGTGAAGGTCGGCCTCATCCAGTTCGACCCGGTTGTCGGGGACCTGCATTCCAATGTGGAACGGCTGGCGGCGGCCATCAGGCGCGCGGCGGCGCAGGGCGCCGACCTTTCGATTGCTGGGGAACTGGCTCTGATCGGCTATCCGCCGCGCGATCTGGTAATGCGCGAAGGACTCGGCGAAGCCTGCCTGCGGGCGGCTGAGGATCTGGCGCGGCGCATCGCCCCGGCGGCGGCGCTAGTGGGTGTGGTCCGGCCTACCCCGGGTCGGGCGCCGGGGCGCGCCAACAGCGTGGTCTTCCTGCGCAACGGGCGGATCGAGTCGTTCGCCGACAAGCGATTGCTACCGGAGTACGACGTCTTCGACGAGGAGCGGTACTTCGCGCCCGGCACGACGCCGGTGGTGATCGATCACGCCGGTGAGCGCATCGGGGTGCTGATCTGCGAAGACATCTGGCGGGCCGTTGATGTCGGGCTGGCGGCGCGCTACTCGGCCGATCCGGCCCGCGAGTGCGTGGCCGCCGGGGCCACCATGTTGGCCGTGCTGAGCGCCAGCCCGTTCGTGAAGGAGAAGTCTGCCCGGCAGGCGCAGATGATCGCCGAGGCAGCCCGCGCCCTGCGGCGGCCGATCGTGGCCGTCAATCAAGCTGGCGCCAACGATGATCTGGTGTTCGATGGTCAGTCGATCGTGGTCGGCCCCGATGGGGCAGTTCGCGCCGCCCCAGCGCGCTGGCGGGAAGGAGAGACGGTCGTTGATCTTGCCACTGACACGGCACAGGCGCCGCAGTCGACCCCCGTTGAGCTGTTGGAACTTTTTCAGGCGCTGCGCTGTGGCATCGCCGGGTACTTCCGAAAGACTGGTCATCGCCAAGCGCTCATCGGGCTCTCCGGTGGCATTGATTCGGCGCTGGTTGCGGTACTGGCCTGCGCCGCGCTGGGAAAGCAGGCAGTTCGCGGCGTACTCATGCCCAGCCAGTACTCCTCGAAAGGCTCAGTCGATGATGCCGTGGAACTGGCCGCCAATCTGGGCATGGCCCGCCCCGACCTGCTGGGCATTGAACTGGCTCACGACACGCTGGCTGAACTCCTGTCCCTCGCCGGCACGATCGAAGGATTGGCCGACGAGAACCTGCAGAGCCGCATCCGCGGGCTGACACTAATGACCCTTTCCAACGCCACTCCCGGCACCATGGTGCTGACCACCGGCAACAAGAGCGAGTTCGCCACCGGCTACTGCACTCTGGGCGGCGACATGCTCGGCGGGTTGGCGCCGCTGGGCGACCTGCTCAAGACCGAGGTCTACGCCCTGGCTCGCTGGCTGAACAGCGAGTATCGCGCGGTGGGACTGTCAAAGCCGCCGATTCCGAGGGCTTCGCTGGACAAGCCACCCTCCGCGGAGCTGCGCCCCAACCAGACCGATCAGGACTCATTGCCGCCTTACGAGCAGCTCGACACGATCGTCTCGGCTTGGATAGACGGCGAGCGCGACGCAACGCGGATTGCCCATCAGCACGCCCTCGAGGAGGGCTTCGTCCGCCGCTGGACCGAAGCAATCGAGCGGGCTGAATACAAGCGCCTGCAGGTTCCGCTGGTGTTGAAGGTCAGT
>SYPI01000162.1 GCA_005804005.1 Planctomycetia bacterium | reverse complement strand
GTTCGACCGGCCCCGGCGAAGAGGCCATGCTCCACGCGGCGTGTCCGCCCGGTGTGCAACTGTTGTGTGCGCCGCGCAAGCCGGAGCGATTCAATGAGGCCGCGGCGGCGCTGCCGGGATGTGTGCGGCGCAGCTCCTGCGCTGACGATGCCAGTGGCCGCGCAGCATCTGGGGATCGATTCCTGCTGGACACCATCGGCGAATTGCGCCGGGCGTACTCCTTGGCCGATGTGGTGGTGATCGGCCGCTCGTTCGCGCCGCTCTATGGTTCAGACATGATGGAGCCAGTAGCGCTGGGAAAGGCGGTGGTCATCGGCCCCAACTGCGCCGATTTTCAGGACTCGCTCGAGGCGCTGGCTGGCGCCGACGCCCTGGCGCAAACCGACGCGAACGGACTTGGCGCAACGCTGACGCGGCTCATGGAGAATGCAACGATGCGCCACGACATGGCCCGGCGCGGGCGCGAAGTCATCCGCGCCCAGCAGGGGGCCACCGAGCGGAACGCTAGGCTCGGGCTGGCGCTGCTGAATGGGAACTCCAGTGCGTGAACTTGACCTGCTGGCGCACATCAGGCGCGAAGGGGCGCGTCTTCCCAACTGGGTGAAGATCAAGCCGGGTGATGATCTGGCGCTGGTGGCCGATTCGCCTTCGAACCTGCTGGTCGGTGCTGACCAATTGATTGAGGGGCGGCACTTCGTTACGGGAACGCCGTGGGAACTGGTGGCCCGCAAAGCCATCGCCCGCAATGTCAGCGATGTGGCGGCGATGGCGGCGCTGCCGATGGCCACGCTGGCGACCGTCGCCGCACCGAAGGGGTTTCAACAGGCTCGCGAACTCTTTGACGCCCTCAACGCCGCGGCGCAGCGCTTGAATTGTCCGCTTATCGGTGGCGACTACGCCACGCAGGAGCGCGCCGATGTGCCTCTGGTGATTTCGGTGAGCATCCTGGCTCGGCCGAGGGCCGACGGCCGGGTGCTCGAGCGCAAGGGCGCCCGAGCCGGGGACTTGCTGGTGGCTACCGGGCGGCTGGGTGGCAGCCTCGGCCCGCACGGTCTGGGACGCCATCTCACATTCCAGCCGCGAGTCGCCGAAGCGCAGGCGCTGTGCGACCTGACCGGTGACCGACTTCACGCACTGATCGACATCTCCGACGGACTGGGAATCGACGCGGGCCGGTTGGCCGAGGCCAACGGACTGCAGGCGGTAATCGATGCCGCGTTGCTGCCGACGGCCGAAGCCTGTGATTGGAAGCAGGCACTCTCCGACGGCGAGGACTACGAGCTGCTGGCGGCACTGGCGGCGCCAGCACCGGATGACTTGGCCGGGACACGAGTGTCAGTCGTCGGCATGCTGCGGGAAATCCCGGCTGCGGACTCTCGCCGTTGCGTCGTGCTGAGTGAAGGCCGTGAACTAGATGCCTCAGCCCACGGGTGGCAGCATGGCTGAACGGCCAATCGAGGTGCACGGCGCCGAAGCGATGGAGAAACTGGGCGAGTCGGTTGCCAAGTCACTGCTTCCGGGTGATGTGGTTGCGTTGCAGGGACAACTCGGCGCTGGAAAGACCTGCCTGGTTCGCGGCATCGCTCGCGCCCTGGGTGTGCCAGCGGGAGTTGTCTCCAGCCCGACCTTCGTGACCTTGCAGCAGTACTCGGCCGCCAACGGGATCATCGTGGCCCATGTCGATGCCTACCGCTTCAGTTCGGTGGCCGAGTTGGCGGCCATCGGCTGGGAAGAGTTGCTGGACACTCCGGGCACAATCGTCCTAGTGGAGTGGCCCGAGCGCATCGCCGAGGCGATCCCGCCGGCACGCCTGACGATTCAGATCGACTCCGCCGACGGCGGCAGATCCCGACTAGTCACGATTCTCGACGACCGCTCGCCGACGCCGCGCCAGGGCTGATGGCGTAGATCTGAAACCGGTGGCCCACCGGCTGCCAGCCGAGGTCGCGGCAGATGCGGTCGCGCAGCGCCACCAGCTCGCGGTTCTCGAACTCCACCAGTTTGCCGGTGCGCATGCAGACCATGTAGTCGCGGGTGCCCTTGCCGTAGATCAACCGATAGTGCGCCTGCTTGGAATCAAACAGCGCCTGAGTGATGATGCCGCCGTCAAGCAGCAGGCGAATAGTCCGGTAGATGGTGGCCTTCGAAACCCGATGTCCGCGGCGGCGCATCTCCAGCAGCAGTTCCTCGGCTTCGAATAGTCCGTCGCGTTCGATGATGGCCTCGAGCACATCCGCGCGCTCCGGCGTGTACTTCAGACCCTGACTCTTCAGGAACCGGCGGAACACTGAGCACAGGGGGGCGAATGTCGGCGCGGGCTCGCTCATCGGCTGAATCGTAGGGTCGAGGCGGACCGAAGGTCTGATAATGTATGTTATGTAAAACGATCCAAGCGCGAGCCGTTGGATCAGCGGCCCGAGTTTCGCCTCCGAGCAGGTACAACGTGGGACCCAAGGAGAAAGCCATGTCGACAGCAACTGCGAATACCACGACCCCTGAGACTTACACCTCCAACCCGTGCGGCGTCGGCGAGTTCTGCTGGTACGAAGTGAATAGCCGCAACAGCCAGGCGGCCACCGACTTCTACACCCGCCTGACGGGTAACACCGCCGAGGCCTGCCCGAAGTCGCCGACTCCCTACACCATCTTCAGCGCCGCGACGCACGCCGCCTTCGGCGCCATGGAGATGGGCTCCGACTTCCCGGCCCACATCCCGGCTCATTGGATGGGCTATGTCAGCGTGACCGACATTGCCGCCTCGTGCGCCAAGGCCGCGACGCTGGGCGGATCGATCTGCGTTGCGCCAACCGAGATTCCCATCGGCAAGTTCGCCGTGATCACCGATCCGACCGGCGCCTGCTTCAGCCTCTTTCAGAGCGCCCCGGGCAAGACAGATGGCGTGAACTGGATCGGCCCCGGGATGGTCTGCTGGAACGAACTGTCGACCACCGACACCGCCGCAGCGGAGCGCTTCTACACCGGCCTCTTCGGTTGGAAGGCCAATACCAAGGCGATGCCCAACGGCATGAACTACACCTGCTTTGAGGCCCACGGCCGCGCCGTGGCGGCGATGTGCGCCAAGTGCCCCGAGGACAAGTCTCCCAACTCCTACTGGCTCTACTACCTGCACACCAACAACATCGCCGCGTCGGTCGCCAAAGCCACCACCCTCGGCGCCAAGTCGTACTGCGATGTGATGGAAATCCCCGGTGTGGGCAAGATGGCGTACTTCGCGGACCCGGTGGGCGCGTCGTTCGCGCTGTACGAGTCGACCGGCTGCTGCGGCGGCAACGCCAGCGAGAGCAACTCGACCAAGTCAGCCACCGGCTCGTGTGGTTGCACTCACTGAACCTTCAAGCATCTTCTGTGCTAAGTAGCGGCGGCGGCCCAATCGGGCCGCCGCTGTTGTTTTCACCCGGCGGCGGCGGCGTTACCCGGGGCGTCGCTCTGCTGCGCCGAACGCACCTGCGAGCCTAACTCAAGTCGGAAGGCGTCGTGCACCGCCTCCAGGGCCTTCTGGCCGTTGGCCTTATCGACGATGCAGGAAATCTTGATCTCGCTGGTGGTGATGTTGTGAATCGTGATCTGGGCATCGCCCAGCGCCCGGAACATGCGGCTGGCGATCCCGGCGTGGCTCTTCATGCCCACGCCGACGATTGACACTTTGGCTAGGCCAACCTCGATGGCCAGTTCACCGGTGCCGAAACCGCTGACGATCTCCCCGGCCACATCCTTCACATCAGCCAGATCGCCGTGTTCGACTGTGAACGAGATGGTGGTCTGGTCGCCGAACTCGGTCTGCACAATGTCGTCCACGCTGATGTTGGCCCGGGCGATCGCCTCGAAGATGCGGCCTTGCACCCCGACCGGTCGCGGAATGCGGCGGAACGAGACCCGCCCGAGATCGGGCTTGAGGGCACAACCAACTACGGCGATGTCTTCCATTTGCGGAGTCTCCTTGACGATCATGGTGCCCGGCTCGGGGCGCTGACTGTGGCGGACATGGATCGGCACGCCAAACTTCTCGCCGAAGACCACC
>SYPI01000161.1 GCA_005804005.1 Planctomycetia bacterium | reverse complement strand
GCTCCACATCGATGGTGCCGGTGGCGCTTGGGGTGCGGGAGTCAACTGCCGCGTAGAGCACGGCGCCGGAGAGCAGGCCGAGGCAAAGAGTCAGAGTGCTGCGTGTCTTCATGGTTGGGTTCAGGGAGTGGCGGGGGGGGTGGAAGCCGGCGCGCTGCTACCCGCGGGGGCGGCAGTGGATGAACCGGTGCGATTGTTATTCATCCGCAGGATGAGTTCTTCGGTGACATCCTCGGCAGTGGCGGCATAGAGGATGCGCCGCCGCATGATCTGCTCCGTGATCTGGCGGGTCAGTGGCTGTTGGGCGCGCGGGTCGCGGGTCATGGGTGCTCCGCCGTCATCCACAATGACATAGGCGTAACCCTCGGACTCAGCGAGTTCCTTAGTGGCGCTCAAGATGGCGCGGTAGAGCCCTTCCCAGCGGAGCGCGTACTCGCGATCCAATTCGCTGCGGCGCAGCGTCACCCACTGCTTGAGGCGGAGCTGCTCCATGGCCACCCCGTCGCGTCGGGCCTGGCGCTCGACCGGCTCAGTTACTGCATCGGCTTCGCGAGCCTGAGCCTGGAACGCTTCGCCGCGCTTGGCGACTTCATCTTCTAGGCGGCCAGTCAGGGCCTGCATGGCTGCTTCCATTTCGCCGCGCTCGACTAGCCGGTCGAGCACCTGCTGGATGTCCACCGAGGCGATTGGTGTCGGACCCGGGGCGATTTTTCCGGCGGCGTAGGACAAGCTCCCCACCACGCAGGCGGCGCCGAGGGCGATTATGGATGACAGCAGGATGAAGTGGCGGCGGCGGGACATGCGAAACCTCCCAATGGGGCATTGTAGGGAACCAGCCCCGCCGCGGCAGCCCGTTGTTGCGGCATCGGCCCTAGAACGGCAGCTCGGCGTTGAAGGAGAAGACCTGGGTCTGGTCGGTCTCCTCCTTCAGAACCGGCACGGCAAAGTCGAAAGCCAGCGGCACCGGGCCCAGTTGCGGGATGTAAAGGCGGAACCCCATGCCCACAGAGGCGCGGTAGTCGCCGAATCCCGGGGTGTTGGTCACCGTGCCGCTGTCCACGAACAGCACGCCACTGATGAACTTGTCGACTAGTGGCACCTCGTACTGCGAACCGATGAACACTTTCCATTGGCCGCCAATCGGGTCCCCGTTGGGCTGGCCCTGAGCATTGACTGTAGCCGTGCCGTCCATGGTTTCGGGGCTGAGCGGACTGATGGCCCGGAAGGCGAACCCGCGGAACGACCGACCGCCGAGGTAGTAGCGCTCGAACACCGGGGCATTGCCGCTGAAGATGTAGCCAAAATCGGCATCCAGTCTCAACACTGACTTGCGGCCGAAGAAATCCTCGTCGACAGTGAGGAAGGTGGTCCAGCTGGCGTTGATGGCCGGGAACTGGTAGTCGCCGCCGAAAGCGCCGTACTGGAGGAACTCACCGCTGATGCGCGTGCCGGTGCTGGGGCGGGTGTTGCTGTCGGTGGTCTGGCGGACCAGCGAGAACCCGAGCGAATCGATGAAAGACGGTCCACGCTGCTGGAAGACCTCCAGCGGCGTGCTGGTGTCGAAGTCGGTGAGTTCGACATTGGCCACATTGGTGCGCACGCCGGCCGACCAGACATCCCCGAAGCGGCGGCCGACGCCGAGGATGGCGGAGACGCGATCTTCGTTGTAATCCTGATAGGCGCGCTGGCGGTAGAAGAGGGTGGCGCTGCCGGAGTAGTCGGTTTCCAGCAGGTGCGGATCGCCCACCGACACCGAGTAATTGCTGACTTCCAGGCCGGGGGATATTGACAGGTTGAAGGTCTGTCCGGCGCCGCGGAAGGCCCGGCCGGTGAAGAACTCCTGCATCGATCGGGGGTAGTCGGCCAGATCGAAGTTGGTCTGCACCAGCGATACATCCCCGAAGAAGCCGGTGTCAGTGCCCACGCCGACGCCAAAGTTGATCGATCCGGTGTTGCGCTCCTTCACTTCCACCAGCACATCTCGGGCGCCGCCGTCGTCGGGGTTTGGCTCCTGAAGGGTGATGCGCACCTCGTTGAAGAGGCGGGTTTCCTCAAGCCGGGTCTTGGCCAGCCCGAGTTCCCGGGCATCCAGCGTGCGCCCGGGGGCAATGCGCACCAGTCGGCGGATCACCTTGTCCTTGGTCAGTTCGTTGCCCTGAATGCGCACCACCCCGGCAGTGGAAGGGCCGCCCTCGCGCAGGGTCAGCATCATGTCGACCTCGGGGGCTTCGCCGATGCGCACCCAGGTGCTGTTCACCTGAGAATCGGCGTAGCCCATCGACTCGTAGGCGCTGGTGATCGACTCGATGCTCTTCTGCACCCGGTTCATGGTGAACTCGTCGCCGGGGCGGATCACCAGCAGAGCGCGAATCTGCTCGGCCGAGAGCACTAGCGGCTGCACCCGCTCGCCGCCGGCGGCAATGCACTCCAGAGTTGTGGAGCGCAGGCGGAACTGGCGGCCCTCTTCGACGATGAAAACCACCTTGGCTTCCTTCTGGTCGGGGCTGATGTCGACGCGTTTGTCGACGCGCACATCGACATATCCGCGGTCCTTATAGAAGCGGTCGAGGGTGGCCACATCGTCGACCAGCAGGTCTTCATTCAGTTCTCCCTTGCGG
>SYPI01000160.1 GCA_005804005.1 Planctomycetia bacterium | reverse complement strand
GCCGAATCGTTCCACCGCCTGCCCCACTTTGCCAGCCGGTGTGGTTGGGAACCAGAGTTCCTCAAGTTCGATGAATGAGTCGGGAGTGCGGCGGCCGAGGACCTCGCTGGCGTCCCAGCCGGTCAGGTGTTCCGCCCCGTGATTGAAGACGCTGATGACTCCGCTGGGGTCGGTGGCGATGACGGCAACATGCCGGGCAGCTTCCAGCAACTGCTCCAACTGAGCCCGGGTGCGCTGGGCCGCCGCTTCCCGCCGCTCGGAGGCCTGGGCGAAGAACACGGTGGAACCAACCAGCGCTGCGCCCACCAGGCTGACGGTGAGCAGCAGGATCGGCATGACCGATCGTTGCGCGGCGATCGTTGACGGCAGTGGCGCCGCCTTGAAAGTCCATGGAGTGGAGTAGATGGCCATCTGCACGCCGTTGGTGCGCAGGTCGGGGCCAGGCTCACTCTGCCGCTCCAAGATCAGTTCAGTTCCGGCGAACACCTCCAGAGCATGCCCATCATCTAGGAAGCCCACACGCCGCTCTATGAACGGGGCCAGATCGATGGTGTAAATCGCCGCCGCCGCCGCGGGAGCAGCGCCAATGGGCACGCAGATGGCCGCAGCCCAACCGCCGCCGAGCAGTTGCACCGGCGCAACCACATTGATCCGGCCAGTGAGTACCGCATCAGCCACGGCTTCGCTGCGTCGGGGATCAGCTGCCAGTACCTGCGAGAGTGTCACCAAGTCCATGCGCAGCGGTTCGGCGGCGCGTACCTGATTGGCGCGATCCACCCACTCGACGGCCAGCAGGGTCTCATCCTTGGCCAGGAGCGTGCGGACATACTCGGCCCACTCAGCCGGAGGCTCGCCGCCATCAGTCCGCCAGCGGGAGGAGGCCTGTTCTAGAGAACGAAGCAGACCCTCGAATGACTCCTCGAGCACCGCGCCGATGGCATACTCACGCAGCACGGCCTGCCCAAGGATGGTGGTGCGGCCCAGACTCCGCATGCCGGCAAAGAAGGTGACGCAGATGGACGCCAGCAGCAGCGCGCACATCAGGCCGAACCACGGCGGGGCATGCAGTGAAGTCCGTTCGCTCTCCCGCCAGGCGCGGGCCAGAAGCGAAACTCCCAAGGCCAGTAGGGCGCCGCCCAGAGTCGGCGCCGCTCGCCGATCGGATGCCGGGAACTCGAGCAGCGGGAGAACCCCTCCCGACGCCAGCACGATCAGCGACACGCCCACGCCAAGAGAGGCGAGCCCGCCGACTATCCACTTGCCGCGCAGGCTGGGGATCTGAACGACCAGTGCGGCGCCGATCAGCGCCAGAGTGAGCCAGGCGATTGAGTCCGGGGTGGTGAACGCCAGCACTGCGGCAATGGCCAAACCGCTGAGGCTCATCCCGGCCGCAATCAGCCAGCGCCGTAGCGGCCAGAGGCTGGCGGCAGCTCCTAACAGCAGGATCAATCCATAAGGCACTTGCAGCAGGCGCGGCAGCCCGAACAACGAACCGGTTTCACCGGAACTGACAAAGGCATCGATCAGCCCGGTGACCCCACCCATCCCGGCCACGCCAGCAGCCAGCAGCCACACGCTCCGGCTGACTCGATCAGGGGACCTACCGGCCAGCGCGCTCACGCTCCCATGCTAATGCTGTCTTCCAGCGCTGTCCGGGCGATCAGGCGGGCGATCAGCGCGGTCCAGCCGGTCTGGTGCGCGGCACCGCAGCCGTGGCCGTTGTCGCCGTCGAAGTACTCATGAAACAGCGGAAGGTCGCGGAATGCTGCGCCGCTCTGCTGTTTCGAAGGGGGGCCGAGGAATGGCCGCAATCCGGCCGCATCGCGGGCGAACAGGCCGCGCAAGCGACCAGCCAGATGAATGGCCACCTGCCGCAGCGTGAGTTGCTGGCCGCTGCCAGCCGGACACTCAACGCGGAACTCATCCCCGTAGTAACGATGGAAGCGGAACAGGCTCTCGATGAGCAGATAGTTGATCGGCATCCAAATCGGCCCGCGCCAATTGCTGTTGCCACCGAAGCTGCCGGTCTGCGACTCAGCCGACTCGTAGCGCACGCTGAAGGAGCGGCCACCGGCCCAGAATATGTACGGCTCGGCGTCGAGTCGCTTGCTCATGGAGCGGATGCCGTAGGGTGCCAGAAACTCCGCTTCGTCAAGGGCCCGCCGTAGAAGCGCTACCAGTCGGTGGCCGCGAAGCAGCGAGAACAGCCGCACCTCCCCGCGGCCAGCCTCGTTCCAGTGCGAGACCAGCGCCGCCAGATCGGGGCGATCCCGCAGCACCTCCTCCAATGCCGCCTTGAATCGGCTCATGCGGCCGAGTTGCTCCGGCTGGACCACCTCGACTGCGAAAATGGGAATGAGTCCGACGATCGACTGGATGCGCAGCGGAGTGGCGGTGCCGTCTGGCAGGCGCAAGCGGTCGTAGTAGAACTCGTCGCGTTCATCCCACAATCCTTCGCCGGTGGCGCCGAAGTCGGCGATGGCCTGAGCGATGTCCAGAAAGTGCCGGAAGAACTTGATGGCCATGTCCTCATAGACATGGTCGTGCTCGGCCAAGATGCAGGCCAGACGCATCATGTTCAGGGCGTACATAGCCATCCAACTGGTGGCGTCGGCCTGCTGCAGGCGGCCGCCGGTCGGCAATGCCGCGCTGCGATCGAAGATGCCGATGTTGTCCAGACCGAGGAATCCGCCCTCGAACACATTGCGGCCGTCGGCATCCTTGCGGTTCACCCACCAGGTGAAGTTCAGCAGCAGCCGATTGAAGACGCGGCAGAGGAAGTCGTGATCACCCTCGCCGCGCTGCGCGGCGTCGGTGGCAAAGATGTGCTGGGCCGCCCAGGCGTGCACGGGGGGATTGGCATCATCGAAGGCCCACTCGTATGCCGGCAGCGCCCCATCGGGATGCATCGAGTCTTCGCCGACCAGCATGAGCAACTGCGCCTTGGCGAACTCGGGGTCGAAGTCGGCGAAACAGACGCAGTGAAATGCTAGGTCCCAGGCGGCGTACCACGGGTACTCCCAGGTGTCCGGCATGCTGATGATGCCGGAGTTCTTCAGATGTCCCCAGCCGCTGTTGCGGCCGTGCAGCCGCTGCGGGGGGGGAGGCGGCAGTCCTTCGTCTCCGTGCAGCCAGCGGCGGACATCGAAGCAGTACCACTGGCGGCTCCACAGCAGTCCCGCCCACGCCTGGCGCTGAACCCGGCGTTCGTCGGGGTCGGCCACATTGACCTGATGGGCCTCCCAGAACTCGTCGGCTTCTCCGCGTCGGACGTGCAGCAGCGCGGCAGCCCCGGCAGCGGCTGGGCCGTCGATGGCGGGCGTCCCGCGGCGGTCGCCGACCAGGCGCACGATCACCACCGCGCTGCTGCCAGCGGCAATGCGCCGCCGATGGACCAGAGCGCACTTGGATCCCTTGGCGGCAGCATTGCAGGCGTCGGCGGCACCGTGGATCAGTCGTTCGTGAATGCCATCCTTGAAAGTTCTTCCGGCGCGCGACTGGCCGAAGTGCCGCACTGCGTTGGTCTCGTTCTCACAGAAGAGCGCGTCATGTTCATCCTCCGCCACCAGCCACATCGGCGGAAGCTCGGGGTGCGAGATGGCCAGACCGGCGTCGCGGCGGGCGATTGTGGGGCGCGTCGCCCCCGGGGCGAACGACCAAGTGTTGCGGAACCAGGCCTGAGGAATGATCCACAGGTCGGCATCCTCCGGCCCGCGATTGAACGCCTCAATGCGCATGAGCACTTCGTCAGGCCCGCCCTTGGCGAACTCCACCTGCAAGTCGAAGTAGCGGTCGTCTTCGAAGATTCCGGTGTCGCTGAGTTCGTACTCCGGCTCAAGCTTGGTGCGATCCCCATTGACCCGGAGCAGATCTGAATACGGGTACTCGCGCTGCGGGTACTTGTAGAGGAAGCGGGAGTAAGCGCTGGTGGGCAGGGCGTCGAGGTGGTAGTAGAGCTCCTTCACATCCTCGCCGTGATTGCCCTCGCGATTGTTGAGGCCGAAGAGGCGCTCCTTGATGATCGGGTCGCGGCCGTTCCACACCGCCAGCCCTAGGCAGAGCAGTTGCCGGTCATCGCACCACCCGGCGATGGCGTCTTCACCCCAGCGGTAGGCGCGACTCCGGGCGTGGTCATGGGGGAAAAAGTCCCAGGCCGAACCGTCGGCGCTGTAGTCCTCGCGCACTGTGCCCCACTGGCGATCGCTGACATAGGTTCCCCAGCGACGCCAGTTCACTTTGCCCAGACGGTCATCCTCGAGGCGCTTGCCCTCGGCTGTGCCAGCGGCGTTCATGAGTTGCCCACCGCGTCGCTCACCATCTGGGTCAATTCCAGCAGTTCGGCAATGCTCCAGGCCTGCAGTGGGCAACCACCAGGGGCGTGCGGCGAATCGCCGTCGAAGACTTCAGACACCCCACCGATGCCGGCTTCCCGGACATGAAGCACACACGGGCTGATGTAGTCGATGATCGCCGCCAGATCTCCGTGAACCTGAAAGTGGGAACGTAGCAGCGGCCCCAGCAGCCACGGCCACGCGGTGCCCTGGTGGTAGCTCAGGTCGCGGCAGCGTTGGTCGCCGCGATAGTGGCCGATGTAGCCGGGCGCCTCGGGGTCGAGAGTCCGCAGTCCCCAAGGCATCCACAGTCGGCGAATGCAGACATCTATCACTCGTTGTCGCTGCCCAGGAGTGAGTGGGCAGGGGTCCATGGCGGTTGCCAGAAGCTGGTTCGGGCGAATAGCCGCGTCATTGCCGTCGGGGCCATCGAGGACATCGAAGCAACAGCCGCGTGACGGGTTCCAGTATCTGGCGAACGAGGTGCGCACCTGCGCCGAGCGGGTGAGCCATTCGCTGCCGTCGCGGTTCTGCGCCGCCACCATGCGGCCCACCTGCTCGAGGGCATCCAGCCAGTACACATTCACTTCGATCGGCTTGCCGCGCCGCGGCGTAACCACCATTCCATCCACCTTGGCATCCATCCAAGTGAGTTGCAGGCCATCGGCTCCGGCCTGCACCAGTCCGTCCGCCGGATCGACCCGGATGCCATGCTCAGTTCCGGCGATATACGCCCGCAGAATTGCCTCACAAGCGGGCAGCAGGTCGGCGGCCAGAGCTGGATCGACTCCCGAGTTCACAAAACGAGCCACGGCGCGAATGAAGAGCAGGGGGGCGTCGACCGAGTTGAACTCCAACGCTTCGCCGGGCCGATCTGGGAAACGATTGGGCAACAGCCCGCCGCGGATGCGCTCGGCGAACATACGCAGCATCTGCGCCCCTTCGGCACCACGACCGGTGCACAGGAATAGTCCCGGTGCCGCCATCATTGCATCTCGCGACCAATCGGCGAACCACGGGTATCCGGCCATGACCGACGGTCGGCCGTCGCGGCGGACGATGCACTGGTCGGCGGCCAGAATCAACTGCCGCACCAGCGGCCGGTTCTCGGCCAGAGGGGCCTGCGCCACCACGGCATCCTGACGGCGGCGCTCGGCCTCCAGAGCCGCGTCGGCATCGCGTGGTTCCTGCAAACTGGTCGAGGCGGTGAACAGGGCCGACTGCCCCGGCGACAGCCGCAGTTCGAAGGTGGCAGCATGCCAGTGGTTGTCGATGCAGGCACAGCCGCGCTCCTGCTCGCGCTCCAGAAGAAAGCCGTTCCACCACTGGCCATTGAGGGAAGGAACGGCATGGTCGCACTGCAGCCAGAGGTCGCATGCTGGCTCGCTGGCACTGGCTATCCAGTGCAGTCGCGCGCCATGGGGGGCCGACTCAGCCAATGTCTCGAATGATCCGGCTGCCGAGGTGGTGTGGTGAGATCGCCGATTGACTAGGGCGGCCAGCGAGATGTTGATCGGCGCCGAACCGCGCCGCAGCCGGTAGTGGACGCAGGTGGTGTTCTCTCCGGGCAGCATGAAGATGCGCTTCTCCAGCAGCGCGTCGGTCAGGCTCCACGTCCAGGTTGGGATGGTCCCGTCCAGCCGGAAGCGCTGCAGTTCGCGATGGCCTACCGGATCGATGGAGCCATCCTGCCAGCGGTTGGTTCCCAATCGCCAGGTGCGATCGCGATAGGTGGCCGACTCTTCAAGTTTGGCCAGCAGCAGAGTGCGCACCGCGGGCGGCGTGGTGGCGGCTATCAGGAGGCCGTGATAGCTGCGGGTCAGTGCCCCAGCCAGCGTTCCGGCGGCGTAACCACCGATTCCGTTGGTGACCAGCCACTCATGGTTCAGGGCCAGACCATCATGGGCACAGATGAGGCGGCCGTAGTCCAGGAACTCGACATCGAGCATCGGCGCCGGTGGCTTCACTGCTGGCTCCACTAGTTGGTCGGCGCCCGATCCCGTTCCAGACGACGGCGCTTCAGTTCGGCATCGACAAAGGCTTCAATGTGGCCGTCGAGGACATGCAGCGGATTGCCCTCCTCGTAGCCGGTGCGATGATCCTTCACCCGGTTGTCGTAGAACACATACGACCGGATCTGCGTCCCCCAACCGCGTTCCACCTTGCCACCCTTGGCAGCGTCGATTTCCGCGGCGCGCTTTTCTTC
>SYPI01000159.1 GCA_005804005.1 Planctomycetia bacterium | reverse complement strand
CTCAACCAGCGCGCAGCAGGCGCCATCGCTGCAGTAGATGGATCCCTCGTGCTCGATGTTGCAGGCAATGCACGCCGAGTCGCCGCAGGCGTCACAGCCGGTGGCGCAGGGGCCATCGTCAATCTGCAGATTTTGGGCCATGGTCACGCAGGTGGCGTCCCACTCGAACTGGCAGATCGGCAAGGCCAGCACTACGGCGTTGCAGCAGACCTGATTGTCGCAGAAGCCACCATTGTGGGCGCTGAAGCAACTGTATGTGCCATCTTGGGTTGGGCAGGTGCCGCAGCCGGTGCAGGCTGGCAGGCCAGCCAGTCCGCCATCGTCAGCGGGGTTTCCGGACTGAACAATGGTGGTTTCGATTTCGACCCACTCGACCTCTGGCAGAGCGAGCAGTTGTCGCGCGACTGGCACCAGAGCGCTGTCACCGACCTCGATCACTAGGATTCCAGCCAGATCGGGTTGAGCCTTGTTGCTGCGGGTCGAGGCGCGCAGTTCGAGTTCGCGCAGTGTCTGCGGATCGGTATCTATGGCCTGACGCACATTGCCGCCAGTCATGAACATCACATCGTTGATCAAGGTCAGGTCGACTCCGG
This sequence comes from Planctomycetia bacterium, assembly GCA_005804005.1. Taxonomy (GTDB): domain Bacteria; phylum Planctomycetota; class Phycisphaerae; order Phycisphaerales; family SM1A02; genus SYPI01. Next base: position 7,344 of record SYPI01000159.1, on the reverse strand, counting down.
GGCGCGCCGACAGTTTCGTAACCTGCTGTCGTCCCGCTCGGATCTTCAAATCGTCCTGGAACTTCACGAACAGTCGACCGGTGTGGGTTGGGTTGCCCGCCGCATCCGGTGGGGGCATCAGCACATCGGTTGGACTAGCCTTGGGCGCCACCACTCGCGGCGCAACTCGCTTGGCGGGAGACGGTCGGCCCTTGAGGGCGGCCCACGCCGGTCGCGCGGCGCGCTCCACGGATGCCGCATCAGGCTGAGCTGCTCCAGCCAGTGCGCAGGCGAGAACCGAGAGGAACAGGACGGCGATGGTGCGAATGCGCATGTCTGGGGGTACTTATGCTGGCAGCGCGCCGCGGAAGCGTTCCGGGCGGCTGAGCATGGCAAGTGTAGCCCGTGCCCCGAGGGATCACAATGGCAGTCAGCTGTTCCGTGAGGCGGATGAACTCAACGCGCGGTGGCCGATGTCCCGGCGGAAGTGAGCCCCCGGGAACTGAACCCGCTCGGCTGTTCGGTTGGCGAGTTGCTGGGCTTCCCGGAGGGTCGGGGCCAGCGCCGTGACGCCACAGACCCGGCCGCCGTTGGTAACGATTGAGCCGTCTTCGGCCCGGGCTGTTCCGGCGTGGAACATGTGCACGGAGTCACCCGCGGAGGCGGCGCCGTCATCTAGCCCGGAGATCGGCAGACCGCGCTGGTACTCCCCCGGGTAGCCGCCCGCGCAGACAACCACACAGCAGGCCACCCGCGGATCGAATGCGATCTCGGCACCGTCGAGTTCGCCGCCAGCGCATCGCCAGAGGATGTCGATCAGATCACCCTGCAGCCGCGCCATCAGTGGCTGAGTTTCCGGATCGCCGAATCGGCAGTTGAATTCCAGCACCTTGGGCCCGCCGGGGGTGATCATCACTCCGGCGTAGAGCACGCCGCGATACACGATGCCTTCGCGCTTGAGGGCATCCACCGTGGGAACCAGCACATCGCGGTAAACGACCTGCATGGTGGCCTCATCGGCCAGCGGCGTTGGGCAGTACGCCCCCATGCCCCCGGTGTTGGGTCCGTGGTCGCCCTCGAAGACCTGCTTGTGATCCTGACATGGGTCGAGCACCCAGATGGTCTGGCCATCGACCAAGGCCAGCACGGACAGTTCCTGACCAGTCAGCCGCTCCTCGATCACCACGCTGGCCCCGGCGGCGCCGAACTCGCGCTTCTCCATGATTCGCTCGATCGCCGTCAATGCTTGCTCACGGTCGTCGCAGACGATCACTCCTTTTCCAGCGCAGAGTCCGGCGGCCTTCACCACCAGCGGCTCGTCGCGGTTGAGCACGAATCGCACCGCCTGTTCCACAGTTCGGAAGGTGCGCCCCTCGGCGGTGGGGATGGCCGCCTGACGCATGAGCTGTTTGGAAAAGGCCTTGTCGGCCTCCAGTTGTGCTCCGGCCTTGCACGGGCCGAACACCCGGCGGTGAGGGCGTGAAAGGAGATCGACGATTCCGGCGGCCAGCGGGGCTTCCGGGCCAACCACCACCAGCGATATCGCTTGCGCATCAAGCCAACGCTCGAGGTGGAACAGGTGCTTGGCCTCGACCGGGTACGGACAGATCTGGCCCAGAGGGGCCAGGCCAGCGTTGGCCCCTTGCTCCAGCCACAATTCACCCAGCCGCGGCGACTGGCGCATCTTCCATGCCAGAGCATGCTCGCGGCCGCCGCTGCCCAATAGGAGGACATTGATCGGTGAACTGCTCATGTCGATTCGGGCACTAGCACCGGAGGTCACTCAGACTGCCAGCGGTTCATGGTCGAGCTCATGAGCCTCGGCGACCGCCTGATTGGTAAGGGTGCCGCGCGCCATGTTGATCGCTGAGGCCACATGTGGGTCAGCCCTAGCCAGCGCCATCGCCCCGTGACGAGCCAGCCGCACCGCGTAGGGCAGGGTGGCATTGGTGAGGGCCATGGTGGAGGTGCGCGACACTGCCCCGGGCATGTTGCCGACGCAGTAGTGCACGATGCCATCAATGGTGTAGACCGGATTGCGGTGGGTGGTGACCTTGGCGGTCTCCACGCAACCACCCTGATCGATGGCCACATCGACGATCACCGATCCGGGGCGAATGTGCTGCAGGTCGTCGCGCTTGACCAGCTTGGGGGCCCGCGCCCCGGGCAGAAGGATTGCCCCGATGATCAGGTCGCTCGAGGCCAGCTCTTCGCGGATGGCCTGCGGATCCGAGAAACGGGTCCGCACATTCGCGGGCATGAAGTCGTCCAGAGCGCGCAGGCGATCAAGGTTGATGTCCAGAATGACAACATCAGCGCCAAGGCCCGCGGCCATTCGCGCGGCGCAGGTCCCCACTACTCCGCCGCCAATGATGAGCACCTTTCCCGGACGAACCCCGGGGACGCCACCGAGCAATACACCCGAGCCGCCCCACGGTCGCTCCAGATACTTGGCACCTTCCTGCACCGAGAGTTTTCCAGCCACCTCGCTCATGGGAGTGAGCAGGGGCAGGCGGCCCTGTGGATCGGTCAGGGTTTCGTACGCCACGGCGATGCAGCCCGACTTGAGGCAGCCCACGGTGAGTTCGCGATCGGCGGCGAAGTGGAAGTAGGTAAAGACAGTCTGGTCGGGGCGGATCATCGGAATCTCTGCCGCCTGCGGCTCCTTGACTTTCACCACCATCTCGGCCTGAGACCAGACTGCGGCCGCATCGGGGACAATCCGGGCACCCGCGGCGGTGAACTGCTCATCAGTGAAGCCGCTGCCGATACCGGCACCCTTCTGGACAATGACCGAGTGGCCCTCCCGGATGAGCACCTCGGCGCCGACCGGGCGCATGCCCACTCGGAACTCGTCGGTCTTCACTTCGCTCGGGACTCCAATGATCATCGCTGTCTCCTGCGTTCGATTTCGATAGTCGCCTTGGGGTGGCGCGTGAGCGCCAGCGTGGCGGGGCGGGGAGTGTAGCGCCGCAGGCACCCTCGCCGTGCTAGGCTGTCGGACCCCGAGCGCCACCCATGTTTACGAGCACCATCGTTGCCATTGCCATCCATGTCCTGATCCCGCAGGGGGCAACGACGCCCACCGCTGAGGGCGTTCTGGCGGCGCTCAACAAGCCAGCCAAGAGCGTGCAGGACAAGGCCAAGTCGTGGCGGCCGGTCTTCGATGCCTGGCTGGCACTTGGCCAACCTCCGCGGGAGTTCGGCCCGAACTTCAATGTCGGCAACATCTGGCCCGGCATGGAGGGGTGGGAGCAGGTTGCCGCGTGGGCCCAGTCCGGTGCCCCATTGAGCCAGGCGCTGGTCCAGACGCAGAACGCTCTGGCTTTCGGCCTGCCTTACGGGAAGTCGGCCGTCAGCGACGAGTACCAGAAGCGCGGCATCTACGGAGACATCGGCGAAGGGGATTCGCTGGGAGCCCATGAGTTTCCGTACTTGAACGCTGTGCGCGGGATCGCGGCCTTTGCGACCGCGGAGATGTATCGCCTAGCGGAGGCCGGCAAGTTTGATGAAGCCGCCGGGGTGGCGGTTGCCAACCTGCGTTTCCTCCGGCGGATCTGTGACCAGCAGATGGCCGAGGAGCAGTTGGTGGCAATCGAACTGCTCATCGACTCTCTGCGCGCCAATCGCGACATGATTTGGACCTACCGGGAGAAGATTCCGGCCGAGACGCTGAAGCGACTCGCCAAGTCCGAGTACCCGTTCCTGCAGGCCACCGACAACGAGCGCCTGCGGCGCATGCAGTTGCCCGAGGGAGAGCGGGTGTTGCTGGAGGCAGTTCTGGAGCGCACCTTCGGCGAGGACGGACAGGCGCGCGATGGAGTCTTCGAGGAGTTTTTTGGCCGATGGCAGTCGCGGGGCGACGCACTGGGCAGCTTCGGTGCGGCGCGGATGTGGGGGGCGCTGGCCCCGGTGCACGGCTCGCTTGATGCCAGCCGCAAGCGGCTGACCAACATCTATGACGACTGGTGGCGGCGCTGGCGGATGAATCCCAACGGGCCGGTTGCCAAACTGAAGACTGAGTTCGCCGCCACAAACTCCACTCGCTACGCCGCCATCCTGCTCATGCTGCAGGACCTGCAGCGCCTGTTCGACATGCGCGACATCCTTATTGCCGAGGCCAACGGTACGGCGGTAGCGGCCGGACTGGCCGGCCACGCCCGCGAGTATGGGGATGTCTGGCCGCGCGACAAGGATGAGGTCTACGCCACATTCGTGATCAAGCGGGTCGACTTCGATCCGTACCAGAAGGCGTATCCGTACACCCGCGGCGACGAAGGCCGATTCATCTACCGCAAGCTGGCCGACCGCTTCGCGGTGGAGACTCCCCTCGGCCGAGTCTGGGCCACCAACGCCATCCTCTATGCCCGGGGCAAGGATCATGAAGACAACGATGCCCGCGCTGCCAGCTTCGATGCGGCCACCGGCGACCTGGTCATCTGGCCGCCGATCCGCGCCTTGGCGCGTGAGGAAGGGTTGGTCGAATAGTGTCGTCCGCGGCGCAGTCGCCGGAAACGGAGCGGGTGGTCATCATCGGATCCGGGCCGGCGGGCTGGACGGCGGCCGTTTACGCCGCCCGCGCCAATCTGCAGCCGCTGTGCCTGACGGGTGTGGCCCGCAGTGACCCGGCACCGGTGCTCCCGGGTGGTCAGTTGATGCTGACGACCGAAGTAGAGAACTATCCCGGTTTCCCCGCCGGCATCACCGGGCCCGAGCTGATGGAGGCCTTTCAGAAGCAGGCCGAGCGATTCGGGACGAGAGTGCTTGAGGAGGAAGTCGAACGCTGCGATTTCACCACTCGGCCGTTCACCCTGCGCACCGACACCGGCCGTGTGGTGCGCACTTACTCGGTGATTTTGGCCACGGGGGCCACCGCCAACTGGCTCGGTCTGGAGAATGAGCTGAAGCTGGCCCGCACCGGCGGGGGTGTCAGCGCCTGCGCCGTCTGTGATGGGGCACTACCGATCTACCGCGGCGCCCAACTGGGAGTGGTTGGCGGCGGCGATACCGCGATGGAAGAGGCGACCTACCTCACCAAGTTTGCTGGCACGGTGCATGTCATCCATCGGCGCGACTCGTTCCGGGCCTCCAAGACCATGCAGGACCGGCTGCTCAAGGCGGCCAATGTGAAGGTGCACTGGAACAAAGCGGTGGTTGATGTGGTTGGCGATGAGCGGCTCCAGAGCGTGACGCTCGAAGACACTCAGACGCGCCAGCGGAGTTCACTGGCGCTGGGCGGGCTGTTCATCGCAATCGGTCACCAGCCGGCGACCCGTTTTCTGGCTGGTTCGGGGATCACCCTCGATGCCAAGGGCTACATCGCTCTGGGTTCACGCAACAGCGCCACCAACATCGAGGGGGTGTTCGCCGCCGGTGATGTGGCTGATGCCGTGTATCGCCAAGCGATCACCGCCGCCGGCATGGGCTGTCAGGCGGCGCTGGATTGCGAGCGCTGGCTGGCCGCCGGCGGTGTGCACTAGCGAACTTCGGCTGGTGCCGTTGAGCGCACCTGCAGTTCCTTCATCTGATCGTCGTCAATGGGCCCGGGGGCGTCGATCATCAAATCGCCTCCCGACTGAGTCTTGGGGAAGGCGATCACATCGCGGATGTTGTCAGTGCCGACGATGTGCATCACCAGTCGATCCAGACCGAAGGCGATACCGCCGTGCGGCGGCGCCCCGTGGCGCAGGGCGTTGAGCAGGAAGCCGAACTTGCGCTGGGCATCATCGGCAGTCAGTCCGATGAGGCCGAACACCTTCTCCTGCACATCGGTGCGGTGGATGCGGATTGAGCCGCCGCCGATCTCGCTGCCGTTGAGGACGCAGTCGTAGCCGGCGCTGAGGCAGCCGCCCGGATCACTCTCGAGCAGATGGAACTGATCGGGGTTGGGGCTGGTGAACGGGTGATGGAGGGCAACCCAGCGGCGGTGTTCATCGTCCCACTCGAACATCGGGAAGTCGACCACCCAGATGAAGTTCCACATCCCCTCCGGGATCAACTTCAGGTCTTCAGCCACTCGGATGCGCAGTTCGCCCATCGTCTTGGTGGCGATCTCCCAGCTGTCGGCGGCGAAGCAAACCAGATCGCCAGCGACCAGTGACAAGCGCGCCACCAGTTGTTCGGCGATGGGACCGAGGAACTTGGCGATGCCACTCTCGAACCCCTTGTCGGTGAACTTGACCGTGGGAAGTCCTCCGGCCCGGAAGGTCTTTACCCACTCGGCGTATCCGTCGGTCATCTTGCGGGTGAGCGTTGTGGCCCCGCCCTTGACGACGAAACACTTCACCACTCCAGCGCGGCCGGTTGGGCTGCGCTTGGCCAGTGCATCCTTGAATACACCGAAGTCACAGGCGGCGGCTAGGTCAGAGATGTCGCTGATCTCCATCGCAAACCGGGTGTCGGGGCGATCAATCCCGTAGCGCTCCATGGAATCGCGCCAGGTGATGCGGGGGATCTGCGGGACTTCAACCGACAGCACTTCCTTCCAGAGGCGGCGGATGAAGCCGCTCATCATGGCGATCACATCCTCGCGCTCCACGAAACTCATCTCCAGATCGATCTGGCTGAACTCGGCTTGGCGGTCGGCCCGTGGATCTTCATCGCGCAGGCACTTGCAGATCTGCAGGTAGCGGTCGCAGCCAGCAACCATGAGGATCTGTTTGAAGAGCTGCGGGCTTTGCGGCAGGGCATACCAAGAGCCGGGGTGCAGACGGCTGGGCACTACGAAGTCGCGGGCCCCCTCCGGGGTGCTCTTGATGAGCAGAGGAGTCTCAATCTCAAGGAAGCCGTGCTCGGCGAAGAAGTCGCGGGCGCACTTGGTGACTTGCGAGCGCTTGCGCAGGATCGCCTGCATCCGGTCGCGGCGGAGGTCGATGTAGCGCCAGGTGAGTCGGGTTTCTTCGGCGATCTTCTCCGCTTCGTGCTGGTCGGGAAGGATCGGCAGCCCCTCCGCCTTGTTGAGCACCTCGACCTGCTCCACCACCAGTTCAATCTCACCAGTGGCCAATTTGGGATTGGGGCTTCCCGCCCGAATGCGGATCGATCCGGAGAGGGCCACTACATCTTCGCGGCGCAGGGTGCGGGCCGCCTGAACCAACTCAGGATTGGAAGACTCCAGGTTGAACACCGCCTGCGTCATTCCCTCGCGGTCGCGCAGGTCGATGAACACCAGACCGCGGCCTTGATCGCGATAGGTATTGACCCATCCGGCCAGAGTGGCGGGGATTCCGGCGTCGGCCGCGCGGAGTTGGCCGCAGTTGTGAGTGCGCTTGAGCATGGTGTTTGATCCCGCCGCGTGGCGGGGCGGGAATCCTACTGCGAGCGACGCTAGACTGCGGGAATGGCCCCTGTCGTCCTGCCGGGTGG
>SYPI01000017.1 GCA_005804005.1 Planctomycetia bacterium | reverse complement strand
GTGGGCGACTCCGCCGTGCTCAGCACCGCCTTGGGCGAAGGCGCCTTCCCCCCCTACCGCGATGTGATTCCGAAGGAGCACGACAAGGAGGCGGTGTTCGATGCCGCCGAACTGGCCGCTGGCGTCCGCCGCGCCGCGCTGTTGACCAACGAAGAATCCAAGGGCGTGCGCTTCTCCTTCAACAAGGACGGGCTCACCCTCATTTCGCGCGCCCCGGAGATGGGCGAGGCCGAGATTGAGGTACCGCTGGTCTCCTACAGCGGCGATCCGATCGAAGTCGGCTTCAACCCCGGCTACATCACCGACTGTCTGCGCATTTCCGACTCAACCGAAGTGCACATAGAGATGCGCTCACCAGCCAAGGCGGCGGTAGTGCGGTTCGGCGCCGACTTCACCTATGTGGTGATGCCGGTCAGTACGACCTGAGGGTCTGGCCGCGCTCAATTGGCGCGCTGATACTTGACGCTGCAGCCGTAAGACTTGGTCGTCGACGGTGAGACTTCCTTGCCGTCCTTGATCGCCTGCACGGTCTTCACCACATAGTTGGCGGCGGGCTCGGCCGAGCCGCTGCGCTCACCCTCGTTCTCGTCGTCGAGGGCGCCGCCATAGCGCAGGTTTCCGGAGGGATCAATCACGAACAACTGCGGGGTTGTCTTGGCCCCGTAGAGGTGGCCCACCTTGCCGTCGGCATCAATCAGCCCGATGCCATCGACCTTGTGCTTGGCGAGGTAGTCCGCGGTGGTCTTGGGGTCGTTCTGGGCCGGGTTGTTGCTGTTGATCATCAGGAACACCGCATCGGGGTAGTTAGCCTTCACCGCCTGGATCATGCGGCCGATCCGACCCTCTTCCATCACGGCGCGGCAGACCGGGCAGCCGGGGTTCACCCATTCCAGAACCACCATCTTGCCGGCGTAGTCCTTGAGCGAGTAAGTCTTGCCATCAACTCCAGTGAGGGTGAAGTCGGGCGCCTTCTCGCCGATCTTGGCCCCGGGGGCAACAGCTTCGCGGGTCCGATCACGCCGCGGTCGGTCGGGGCGGGCGGGCTTGTCGACACCACCTTGCGGTGCCGCCGGGCCGGGGGCAACATCCTGAGTGGCACCCAGCAGAGTGAGCGAGGCGAGGGTCACTGCGCAGAGAGTGGTGAGACGATGGTTCATGGCTGCGGCTCCTGTTGTTGGACTCGATGCTGTACTACGGTTCACCCGCCGGGCGCGACGGGGACGGAAAGGTCAATGAAATAGGAAGGTTCGGATCGGGCATTGCCGAACAGCACCAGACCGCGAACGCGCGGCTTGCGGTCCGGAGCGTCAGCCGGAGTGATGGCGAGGTCTAGCGCGAGTTCGAAGTGCGAACCGTCCTGAACCAGCGGGAACGGGCCAGTGGCGCCAAAGTCGACTCCGGGGCAGGTCTCGGGAATGAACTGGACATCACCCGACGCGGGCGGCACCACAGAAATGTTCAGCCGCGCGCCGCCCTCGCGCGATTCCAGGGTTGCCGCGCTGGCCGAGATGGCGACCGGGAACGCCGTCCCCAGCGGGCTGTTCCCCGGGGCCGTGGGAACTTGCACCACGCCGTGCGGGGCTGCCTTGCCGGCGATGCACGCTGACTTGCAGACCAACCACGAAATGCGTCCGGTGACTTCCAGACTCGCGGGCAGGGTGCGCTCAGTGTCACTGGCTGGCTTGGGCGGCTGGAGGGGAACAAGCAGGATCAACTCCTTCTCGTAGACATAGGAGGTGCCGTTCTCATCGCGCTGCACTGTCGGTCGTGGGAAGTGCACCGCGCCCGCGGTCCACCCCGCTGGCAGCCTGAGGGAAACCGACGGCGGCATGCCTCCGTCGCCCGGGTTAGACCAGTAGAGATGCCAGCCTGGGGCAATAGTGAAGTGCACTGGCAGAAAGAGTCGCTCGTGATCGTCCCGGATCAGGCTGGCGCCGAACTTCACAGCCACCTCGTCGGCGGCGCTGGCCACCGGCGCTAGGAGCGCCATCGCCAGAACTCCATACACTGCGGCGGCTCGCCCGATTGTCATCGTGAGCAATCACGATAGCCGAACCACTCGAGTAATTCGATGCAACTGAGCAGACCTTCTCCCGTGCGTGCGACCACCCTGCTGATTCTGACGATGGTCAGCCTCTGGGGCTGTGACCGCAAGACCAGTGACCGCGACCTCGTTTACGTCGATCCGTTTCAGGCGGTCGAGGCGCTGAACAAGCCAGCCTCTGGTTTCAGCAAGCGAGTTCAGGGCGTATTCGTAGATGGCCGCAGTCCGGCGGAATTCGCCGCCGGGCACATCGCTGGGGCGATCAACCTGCCATTCCCGAGCATGACCTCGGAGGCCAGCCTGGTGCTGGCCCCGTACAACGCCTTCGTGGTTTACGGCACCGACTATCAGGACATCATCGCCGTGGCTGCGAGCAAGCGCCTGATGGAACTGGGCTTCGACAATGTCTCCACGTTGAGCGGCGGGTTGAAGGCTTGGCAGACGGCGGGCAACCCCGTCGAAACCGGCGTTCCGGCCCCGGCGGCCGCCCCCCAGCAGTAACCGCTACTCGAGCGCTGCCGCGCCCGAAACGATCTCGGTGAGTTCGGTGGTGATGCGGGTCTGACGGGCGCGGT
>SYPI01000158.1 GCA_005804005.1 Planctomycetia bacterium | reverse complement strand
GGATTCAATCGCCACCGCGCTCCAGTTGAAACCGGCAACTACGACCGCAGTAGCTACAACACTCTCTGGCTCGATCCCACCGATGCGCCAGCCAAGGACCGCCTGCGCGTGCAGATTCGGCGGATGAACAGCCAATTGCGCCTCGACCTTCTGGCCGGGAACGACCCGATGCGGCCACTGAGCGCGCCGCCGATCACCCTCGAAGACCGATTGGTCGGGCGGTGGATCGCCGCGCACCGCGAACTCACGCTGCTAGAGAACGGCTCGTACCGCTCGCAGCCCGTTTCCAGCGACCCGGCCGCCGATGCCCCCGTGGTTGTCAGCGCAGTCTCCGGAACCTGGGGAGTTCGCGGTGCGGAACTTTTCCTCGCCCCGGCAGCGGGCACTGAGCCACCAGAGCGGCTGCAACTGGCCTTCGCCCTGCCCGCCGCCGTTCCCGCTGGCACAGCGCCCACCACACCGGTTGCGCCCCAGGCTCCGACCGCGCCAGCACCAATCGAGCCGCCACCACCAGCCGATGAGTCGCGCATCGTGGCCCGACTCACAGACGCGGAGGGCGCGCTGCTGCCGCACCGACCGGAGCCAGCGCCGTGAGTGCGGCGCACATCCGCAACTTCTCCATCATCGCTCCCATCGACCACGGCCAGAGCACGCTGGCCGACCGGTTGCTGCAGGCCACCCACGCCCTCTCTGAGCGGCAGGCCAAGGCCCAGTTCCTCGATTCGATGGACCTCGAGCGCGAGCGCGGCATCACCCTCAAGGCCAGCGCCGTCACGGTGCTCCACAACTATCAGGGCGAAGACTACGAACTGAATTTCATCGACACGCCGGGGCACGTCGATTTCGCCTACGAGGTGAGCCGGGCGCTGAGTGCCTGCGAGGGCGCGGTGCTGGTAGTTGATTCCACTCAGGGAGTGCAGGCCCAGACCGTGGCCAACGCCTATCTGGCGGTGTCCAGCGGGCTGGAGCTCATCCCGGTGATCAACAAGATCGATCTTCCCGCCGCCTCACCAGACGCGGTGGCAATGGAAATCGAGCATGTACTCGGCCTGCGCGCCGAGGACTGCCTGCTGGTTTCCGCCAAGAGTGGTCAGGGCATCGCTGAACTGCTGGACATGATCTGCAGTCGCTTGCCCCCGCCGCGACCGCCGGTGACCTCCAAGTTGCGGGCGCTGGTGTTTGACGCCAAGTACGACGATTACCGCGGCGTGGTGGTGTACCTGCGCGTGTTCGACGGCGCCCTCAAGACCGGCGACCGCATCCGCATGATGGGCACCGGGCGCACCTTTCTGGTCAGCGAAATCACTCGCTCGACGCCCTTCCCGGAGCGGGTGAAGGATCTCGGGCAGGCGCAAGTCGGGGCAATCGTTGCCTCGATTCGCACTCTGGCTGATGTGCGCGTCGGCGACACCGTGACCTTGGATGTCGACCCGGCTGAGGAAGCGCTCCCCGGATACGAAGAACCAAAGCAGATGGTGTTCTGCGACTTCTACCCCTCATCCGGCGGCGAAACCGAAGGCAGCGGCAAGCGCGCCGACTTCGAGACGCTGCGCGAGGCGGTGGAGAAGCTGCACATCAACGATGCTTCTTTCACCTTCGAAGTGGAACACTCTGAAGCGCTGGGATTCGGCTTCCGCTGCGGGTTCCTGGGCCTCTTGCACATGGACATCGTGCAGGAGCGGCTGGAACGAGAGGGCGGCGTGGAGGTGGTGCAGACCGCCCCCACCGTGTCGTACCTGATCGACCTGACCGACGACACCACGGTGGAGATTCACAATCCAGCGGATCTACCGGATCCGGCGCGCATCAAGGACATCCGCGAGCCGATCGTCAAGTTGGAAATCATCTGTCCCACCGAGAACATCGGCGACCTGATGCGCCTGTGCGACGGCCGCCGCGGCAAGTTCATCGCCCAGCGTTTCGTCAGCGACACCCGACAGATTCTGGATTACGAACTGCCTCTGGCCGAAATCATCTACGACTTCTACGACAAGTTGAAGTCGATCACCCGCGGCTACGGCACCATGGACTACGACCTGATCGGCTACCGCGCCGACCGGCTGGTGAAGGTGAACATTCTGGTGAACAATGAGCCGATCGAAGCGCTCAGCCTGATCTGTCACCGCGATCTGGCCGAACACCGCAGCCGGGCCATCCTGACCAAACTGCGCAAGCAGATCGACCGCCACCAGTTCGAAATCGCAATTCAGGCGGCCATCGGTACCCGGGTCATCGCCCGTGAGTCGATCAGCGCCCTGCGCAAGAAAGTCACTGCAAAGTGATATGTCGGCGATGTAAGCCGCAAGCGCAAACTGATGTAAAAACATAAGGAATTCAAGAAGCGCATGAAGCAGATCGGTCAGGTAACTATCCCGCAGGAGGCCTTCATGGCCGTGCTGGATCAGGGAGACTGAGCCGGGCCGGCGTTCGGACCGACCAACCCGTTTCGGAGGAACACCATGAATCATCTGACTTCAATCGTTGTCGTCTCGGCCGTCACCAGCGCCCTGACTGCCGTCTTGGTGCGCTCAACTCCAGCGGCCGAGGCGCTGGCGCCAGAGCCGATGCGGATCGTTCCCGCGGACGAACTCGTTCTCTCAGGCACTCCGCCGCTGACGTTGACCAACTCCGTCGGTCGGTTGTCCTGGGGCAAGGAACCCGGCGCCCGAGCCTTCACCATCGGTACGGTGGACGCCGCCGGGCCGATGGCCGCGCTGCTGGTGAGCCCCCGCAACACCGAAGAGCTGGCCGCTTTCGATGCTGACCTGCGCGCCAAGTACGACGCTCTCCAGGAGAAATTCAGCACCCTAGTGCTGAAGGAACGCGATGCTGGTGTCGAGGCCCGCGACAGCGCCAAGTTCCGCGAGTCGGTGGAGGCCTTCCGCACTGAATCGGAAGCGGCCGTTCGTGAGGCCATTGCGGCGCGCAACGACCTGATCGCCCGGCAGTACGAGGCGACTTGGAAGGACTTGCGCAGCGCGGTTGATGTAGTCGCGGAGCGCCGTGGGATCGACGTGGTGTACCGCTCCACAGGCGCTGGCGATCCATTCCGCCCCGGCAGCATCGACTTTCTCTTGGCTCAAACCCGCAGTCGGTTGTTCGTCCGAGGGCCGGAGGCTCTCGACCTTACCGACGAGGTGCTGAAGGAGTTGAACGTTGAGTGGCCCGGGGCTGAAGTGCGGATCCCCGAACCGCCGCAGCCAACGTTCCTGCCTGGGCAGGGATTGCGCGGTAGTCGCGGCGGTGGCGG
>SYPI01000016.1 GCA_005804005.1 Planctomycetia bacterium | reverse complement strand
GCCACGGCCAGCTTGGACAGCTCGTCGTACACGCACAGCACATGCTTGGGGGTCTTGCCCGACTTGTCGTTCTTGCCCGCCCACATGAAGTACTCGCCCATGGCGCAGCCGGCGTATGGGGCGATGTACTGCAGCGGTGCGGCGGTGCTGGCCCCGGCCACCACCACGATGGTGTACTCCATGGCCCCGTGCTTCTTGAGTGTCTCGACCACGCCAGCCACGGTGGAGTCCTTCTGACCGACGGCCACATAGATGCACACCACCGCGTCGGGAGTTCCCCAGAACTGCTTCTGGTTGATGATGCAGTCGAGGCAGATGGCGGTCTTGCCGGTCGTGCGGTCGCCGATGACCAGGTCGCGCGGGCCGCGACCAACCGGGATCATCGAGTCGATGGCCTTGATGCCGAACTGCATCGGCTCCTTCACCGGCTGGCGGTGGGCGATGCCGGGGGCCACGATGTCGACCTTGCCGGTCTGGGCAGTCTTGATCGGCGCGCCGCCGTCGAGGGGAGCGCCCAGCGGATCCACCACGCGGCCGAGCATCTCCATGCCAACAGGGACTTCCAGCAGTTTGCCGGTGGAGCGCACGGTGGCGCCTTCGCGCACCCTAGTGGACTCGCCGAAGAGCGCCGCACCGACGATGTCGGTTTCCAGGTTCATGGCCTGGCCCATCACCGTGCCGCCACCTTCGGCTTCGAACTCCAGCAGTTCACCGGCCATGACTTTGCCCAAGCCATAGACGCGGGCGATGCCGTCGCCGACTTCGACCACCTGCCCGACTTCGCTGATTTCCAGCTGGGCGGAGAAGGATTCGATTTCCTTCTTGATGACGGACGCGATTTCTTCAGTCTTGATCTTCACGGAAAACCTCTCTTAGGCGAGGAAGCGGTTGGGGTCGGTTCGTACTTGATCGCCACCCTGCTCGATGAGAGTGGTGCGCAGGCGGCGTAGGCGGGTGGCCACGGAGCCATCGACCAATTGGTCGCCGATGCGCAACTTGACGCCGCCGATCATGTTCTTGTCGGCGTAGAAGTGGAAGACCGGCTCGCGGCCGAGGGTCTTCTTGAGCTGGCTGGCGAGGGTGGCCTGCGCCTCGGCTTCCGGTGCGGCGCCGTCGACGGTGAACACATCCACCTCGACCTTGCCGAAGGCGGCCTGCATGGCCTGGTCAAAGGCATCGGCAATGCGGGCCAGATGACCGAGGCGGCCCTTGCGATTGAGCAGCAGTACGAAACGCAACAGCAGGTCGCTGGCGCGACCATCAAGGATGCGCCGCAGTGCTGACTCTCGCTCGTTGGTATCGATGATCGGCGAGGCCAGAAACTCGCCGAACTTCCGGTCGTTGCGGACCAGTTCGACCAGCGACTCCAACTCATCGGCCGCCTCGTTGAGCGCGGCGTCGCCGCCCTTGGCCTTGGCGATGTCGGCCAGAGTCTGGGCGTAGACGCGGGAGATGTCGTCGGTCTCGGTGGCCATCGATTACTCAGTTGCGGCTGGCGGCCAGTTGGCGAATGGAGTCGTTGATCAGCGCGCGCTGGTCACCGGCGTTGATCTCCCGCTGGAGAATGCGGCTGGCCACCGCCACGGCCAGATCGGCCGCCTGAGCCTCGAGGGTGGCCACCGCCGAGCGGCGGGCCGCCTCGATTTCCTCTGCGGCGCGACGCTGCCGCTCGGAAAGTTCCGTCTCGATCTTGCTCCGCAACTCCTCACCAGCTCGCAGCGCCTCGGCCTGTGCTTGACGGATCATCAGCGTGGCCTGCTGCTGGGCCTCTCCCAGCTTGCGCTCGAACTCGGCCTGAGCCGCCTTGGCGTCCTTGCGAGCCTGTTCAGCGGCCTCGATCTCCGAGACGATCTTGTTGTTGCGGTCTTCCAGGGCGGTGCTAACCGTCGGCCATACCTTCTTCCACAAGATCAGGAAGACCACCAAGAACACCGCCCACGCCGTAATCGGCGGCAGCAGTGCCGGTTGGATCAGCTGAACCTCGGCCAGCAGCAGGATCGGGGTCATGGCGGCGACTCCAGAGGGTGCGGAATCAGACCTTGTTGAACGCCAAGAATCCGATGACCACGGCGAAGAGGGCAACTCCCTCAACCAGAGCAGCGGTCAGCAGCATGGTGGTGAAGATGCGGCCAGCCATCTCCGGCTGGCGGGCGGTGGCTTCAACGGCGCTGCCGCCGATGCGACCGATGCCGATACCAGCGCCAACCACGGCCAAGCCAGCGGCCAGACCGGCGCCGAGGCCGGTCAGATTTACCCCCACGGCAGTAGCGGCGGCGGCTGGGGCGTGGCCATCCTGACCGAAGGCGGTGGACGCAACCATGGCGGCGCCGCAGGCGGCGAGGACGGTGAGTGAGGTCGAGTTCTTCATTTCTGTCGAGGCTCCGGGTGAGAGGGTGAGAAAGTGGATGAAAGTGGAGTCGCGCGCCTCAGGCGTGCGCGGTCTCCGGGTGATCAGAGTCAGCGTGCTCGTCATGGTCGCCGTGGTGGGTCATTTCACTGATGAACACCGCGGTTAGGAACATGAAGATGAAGGCCTGCAGGAAGGCCACGAAGAGTTCCATGAATGAAATGGCCACCGCGAAGGCGGCCGAAGCCAGCGATATCCCGCCGACGGCAAAGGCATTCAGGCCGCCAGCCATGGCCATGCCGCCGAACATCAGCAGCGTGGCCAGCAGGGTGTGGCCGCCGACCATGTTGGCGAAGAGTCGGATGGCTAGCGCGCACGGCTTGACGAACAGGCCGACGAACTCAACCACGAAGATGATCGGCACCACGGCCAACACCACCTTCGAGCCCTGCAGAAGTTCCTTGCCCCCGCACAGATGCTCCAGCCAACCCTTCAGGCCTAGTTGCGTCAGAGCGTGAATCTGCACTACGAAGAAGCAGATGGTGGCCAAAGCACCGGTCACCAGCAGGTTGGCGGTGGCGCAACCGCCAAGGAATGTGAAGCCCGGTTCGGCCGGGATGGTGATGCTCAGGCGGTTAGCGGCTTCCAGAGCGATCACCTGCAGATCGGCAACTGGCACGATCCCGAGCAGGTTCATGCTCAGGATGAAGAAAAACAGTGTCATCAGAAACGGCAGGTACCGCTTGGTCTGCACTTCGCCCAGCACCGGCACCAGCATCTGATCGCGTAGGTAGACGACCATCGCCTCGATGATCTGCGCCAAGCGGCCGCGGGTGACGTAGCGCCTGGTTCCCTCGGACTCGGGCCCGGTGCGAATGCGCCCCGCGGCCCAGATGAGCACTACGCAAGCTAACGCGCCGCATACCACGATGCTCAGCACGCTCAACGGCAGCGACTGGGCCATCCACTGCCCGACCAGAGATTGCTGATCCGCCACATGGTGCAGCGGGTCGAATGAACTGGCGAGGGTTAGGTGCATCAGGTGGGTGGTGGGATCGGGCCGGACACCCACTTGGCCAGCAACGCCGCTTCAGCGACGAGCAGGATCAGATGGGCCGCCGCCAGCGCGAGCAGGAATGCCTCGACCGACGGGGGCGAAGAGTATAGCAATGCCGCGCCGACGATCGCCGCCAGCATTCGGCAGACCGTGGCGGCGATCCAGCGCACCTGCCAGTCACCAATTGCCCGCGTTTTTCCCGGTGAAAGTGCCAGCAGCCCGCACAGTGCCGAGGCGCTGGCCACCAGCACCCCGAGGCCGGCGCTCGAGCGCCACTGCGCCCCTTGCGCGGCTAGTGCGGCGGCACCACCTACCAGCAGTAGCAGTCCGGCGCTGCTTGCTCCCCAGAGCAGGAGAAACGGCCCCCACGGCAGTCGCAGAATCGGTTCGGCGAAGGGGCTCACTCTTCCCTACCCACTTCGCGGCGCTGGGCCTCCCGCGCCGCGCGCTCCGCCGCATCGAGCTTTCTATTGATCCGAATGGCCCCGAGGATCATCGTCCACAGGCCGACCAATACCCCGGCTAGTGCCCCGACCACAAGTGCGGTCGACCCCCAGCCGAAGGCCCAGTCGCAGATCCAGCCTATGGCCAGCCCGGCCACCACCTGTGAGGTGACTTCCAGCCCCAGCCCGAGCATCGAATATCCCGGTCGCAGGTCTTCGCCTTGGTCGCCGTGCGCCATGACGCCACACTACCGCACCCCCCACCGCGTTGGCTAGGATGGCTCGCCCATGGCCATTCCCGACAAGGACATTGTCGATGTGACCCCCCAACCCCTGCGAACCGGGGAATCGCTGTTCATTCCCGCAATCCTCAAGGGGCTGGGCACGACGATGCGCCACTGCCTGCAGAACTTCGGCCGCAACGGCACCACCAAGAGCAACATCTGGGTGGTGCAGTATCCCGAGCAGAAGCGCGATGACCGCCCGGTGGAAGAGGGCGGCCAGTACCGGCCCGGCTTCCGCGGGGTGCATCGCCTG
>SYPI01000157.1 GCA_005804005.1 Planctomycetia bacterium | reverse complement strand
TCCAGTGGCGAGATGGAGAGGAAGTACGGGGCCGACTCCAGCAGGAAGCGGTGCAGCCGATACGCCTCGCCGATTTCCGCCGGATTCACGAAGCCGCTGCGCAGGGAAGTCTGGCGCATGGAAACCCACTGGAAGCTGCGCCCGTTCTCCTCCGACTCCAGTGCCACCTCTTCCTCGCTGCGCTTCAGGCGGACCAGCGCGGGGGAGTGGCGGCGGATTCGGTCGAACAGTTCCAAGACCGGCTCGCGGGTGGCGGGCAGGTCCATTTTCAGCGCCAACTTCTGGTTCACATAGAAGTCGGTGCACCAGGGAAACGACGACTCCATTGCTACAGGCTATCCCCTCTCCTCAGTCGGGGCCGAGTTCTGTCAGGCCGCAACAATCCACTCCTCGATAGCGGCAGCATCGCGCAGGTCATCCACCACCAGATCGGCCCCGGCCGACTCCAGTTCGGTCCGCGAGACAGTGCCGGTGGCAGTGGCCAGACAGACACAGCCATTGGCGTGGGCACAGTCGATGTCCTGCTCAGTGTCGCCGATGATGATGACCCGGCTAGAGGGCACGGTGCGGCCGGTCCGCGCGGCGCAGCGCTGCATGGCGACCGGCGGCAGGTGGCGGCGTGTTGCCCCGTCATCAGCCCAAGCGTTGGCGACAAAGGGGGTCAGGTCGAAACCGGCGGAGGCCACCTTGAGTCGTCCGGTGTGCTCGTAGTTGCCGGTGAGTAGTCCAAGGGTCAACTCGGTGCGCTGCGCCAGTCGGGCGACAAGTTCACGGGCGCCAGCGAGTGCCACGGAGGTGTTGTTCGCCGCCAGCCGGGTGGAAAGATGATGATGAAACCGCTCTCGAAACCGGTCATGGGCTGGGGGGCTGTTGTCCAGTCCGTGAGCGGCGCACAGATCCCGCCAGATGAGGTGGTCGAGGCGACCGTTGAAGGAGATCCCATCGAACGCCACCGAACTCCCCGGGTGGAGTTCGTGCAGGGTGTCGGCCATGGCCTTCATCCCGGCACCAGCGGTCTTCAGGAGCGTGCCATCGATGTCGAAGAGGACTAGCGTCACGCCACCGCCGCCACGATGCGCCGGGCAGCATCGGCCAGATCGGTGGCAATCTGCATCTGCGGAATTGCGGCGCTCGACTCGTGCAGGATCTCCCGGGCCGGGCCAACATTGGTCCCCTCCAACCGGATGACCAGCGGTGAGTTGAACCCGACGGTTCGGGCCGCCGCCACCACCGCCCGGGCGATCCGGTCGCACGGCATGATTCCGCCAAAGATGTTCACCAGCACCCCCGCGACGCGCTGGTCCGAGAGAATGATGCGGAAGGCCTCGGCTACTGCCTCTTCGCTGGCGCTGCCGCCGACATCCAGAAAGTTGGCTGGCTCGCCGCCATGCAGTGGGACGAGGTCCATGGTGCTCATGGCCAATCCGGCGCCATTGACCAGGCAGCCGATGTTGCCGTCCAGCGCCACATAGGAGAGCCCGAACTCTGCGGCGCGCAGTTCGGCGGGGTTCTCTTCCGCCTCGTCGAACATGGCGCTGATGCTCTCATGTCGGAAGAGGGCGTTGTCGTCGAAAGAGAACTTGGCATCGATTGCCAGTACCCGCCCAGCGGGGGCACCATCTTCCGGTGGCGTGAGCACCAGCGGATTGATCTCACACAGCGAGGCGTCGGACGCCTGGGTCAACTTTGCCAGCCGCAGCAGGATGTCGGTGGCCGCCGTCAGCGGCTTGCCACGCAATCCCAGCGCCAGTCCGACCCGCCGGGCCTGAAACGGATGGAGGCCAACCAGCGGGTCGATCGGCTGGCGAATGATCGCCTCGGGCCGCTCATGCGCGACAGTTTCGATTTCCACCCCGCCTTCGGCGCAGGCGATGAGGGTGTTGGTCCTGTTGGCGCGATCAACCGTAACAGCCAGATAGAACTCGCGCTTGATGTCCACCGCCGCCGCCACCAGCAGCCGCTTCACCTCCAACCCTTCCGGCGGAGTCTGCGGTGAGATCATGCGGTGGGAGAACATGAAGGTGGCGGCCTCGCGGGCCGCTTCTGCTGAGTTCACCAGCCGAACAAAGCCAGCCTTGCCGCGCCCGCCAGCGTGCACCTGGGCTTTGATGACCACCTGAGTGGCGCCGTCGGCGAAGGCCGCTTGCGCCGCACCAACCGCTTCAGCCACGGTCTGGACCATTCGCCCGCTCGGCACTGGGATTCCCGCATCAGCGAGCATCTGGCGGGCCTGGAACTCATGGATTCGCATGGGGGGAGGATCCTAGCGCCCGGAAGCAGCGGGCGGCGTGCGGCGCCGTTGCGCCAACCGATGCCGCCACCATTCCGCCGCTAGCGGCAACAGCGAAACGATCACGATGCCGATCACCACGCTGGAAAAATTGCGCTTCACGAACGGCAGATCGCCGAACAACCGGCCCGCGCCGCAGACGATCACCACCCAGAGAGCGGCCCCGAACACATTGGCAGCTAGGAACCGCGCATAACCCATAGTCCCGACCCCAGCGACGAATGGGGCAAAGGTGCGCACGATGGGCACGAATCTGGCCAGCACGATGGCCTGGCTCCCGCGCCGTTCGAAGAAGGCGTGAGTGCGCAGCAGATACTCGCGCTTGAACCAGCGCGAACTGCTGGTGAACGCTGGCGGGCCGATCCAGCGACCGATGTGGTAGTTCACCGTGTCCCCGAGTATGGCGGCGACAAAGATTGCCCCGGCCGCAAGTCCGAGGTCTAGAACCGTGGTGCCATCGGTTGTGCTGCGGGCGGAGATCGCCCCGACGGCAAAGAGCAGCGAATCACCCGGCAGGAACGGGGTAACTACCAGCCCGGTCTCACAGAACACAATCACAAACAGAAGGCCGTGAATCCAGCTGCCATTCTGAGCGATGAAGTCGATGAGGAAGGCGTCAAGTTCAGTGAAGAGTCGCGGGAACTGCTCGAAGATGGTTTCCATGATTGGTGAGCAGGCGGCGCACTCGCGGCTGGCGAGCTCGCGTTAGCCGCAGTCGAGTTGCTACACTAACAGGCCCAATGGACAGGTGGCCGAGAGGCTGAAGGCGCTGGTTTGCTAAACCGGTATACGGGGTAAAACCCCGTATCGCGGGTTCGAATCCCGCCCTGTCCTTTTTCGCGCGCTGCTATGGCATCCACTCAGCCAGCAGCATCGCTAGATCGCCACCCGTGGTGGCCCCGTCGTGGTTCACATCAGCGATTCCCGGCGGACCCAAGGCAGAGAGCACCCCGGCCAGGTCCTTGCCGCTGACCGTGCCATCGCCGGTGATGTCGGAGCGCAATCCGCTGAATGCCGCATCGAAAGCCACCGCGTCGAGCGCATCGATGTCGCTGTCTCCATCAAAGTCGGCCGCTTCACAGACCGGAGCAAAGCCGCCAGCCTGACAGGCCACGAAGGCCACCCGGTCGGCGTGGTCGCGATCATTGTCTAGATCGAAGTCACCCAATAACTGGGGCGGCGAGATGGTCCAGAGCTGATTGACCCCCAGATGTGCGGGTAGTTCATCATCTGGTAGTGGACTCCGCGGATGGCCACCTCATTCACGAATGGCAGCACATCGCTGCGTGCCAGATTGCACCCCGCGAAAGGGGCAGCCCAAACCACCGATGGCCGCAGCCCCTAGTCACCCGGAAAGTCAGCGAAACAAACACACCTTCCCAGCCGATCGGCTGACGATTCCCAGATTAGATGTTTCGGCGAGCCTCAATCTGCTGTTTGGTCGCCGTTGACCACATCCACATCCCATCCCAGGCTGTCCAGCACCAGCAGTTCGCGCCGGGTCAGGAAGTCCGGGAGGGTTCCCAACGGCGCACCAGAGGTGCCCGAGCGACTGTAGTAGGTGATGCCGGCGGGGATCGACGGCCGCATCAGGTACCGTGAAACCAGCGGGGTGAGGTCGCTCTGATCAGGGAAGATCGCTCGAATCGGCGAACCATCGAACATTGGGAAATCGTTGTCGGCAGACGCCCCGGTGGTCGTGCGGATGAAGTTCAACTGCATCTTGTCAGATGGCACGCGGCTGAGGAGCCGAGGGAAACACTTCGGAGTCGAATCGCCCTCGCCAGCATCCAACTTGCCATTGGCATTGGCATCGGCCGTTTCCATGCTGATCGGCGTCCAGATGGGACTGGCCGGGACGGGGGTTAGCGATCCGAACTGATTGAGCAGCAGTGTCAGTTGTGGGCCAGCGGCGGCCTGCCCGCGTCCCGGGTTGTAGTCCAGAGCATCCAGATCCTGGATGTTGCCACCAGTGGCGCCAGTGTCGGTGAAGTCGCGCTGGAAGCGGTACAGGTCCATGATGGTCATGTCCCTGGTCAGGAAGTCCACGCCGGAGGTCCAGCCGAGCATCTGCAGGACATGGTGGAGGACGTAGTCCTGAAAGGAGTATCGGTAGTAGCCGCCGACACCGATTACGCCATCGGACGGGTCGAAATCCCACTGCAGGTTGAAGTTCAGGGTGAGTCGTCCGTCGCGCCCGAAGCTGGGCACGCCCAGTGGACCGGCGGCCACTCGCATCCCGGCGGCAGTCACCAGGATTCGGTTCTCATTGGTGATTCGGGTATCCATGCCGTTGTAGCGGACGGCCATAACAGTCGGGTTATTGGCTGGCAGGAGCGCGGCGTCGTCATCGCCAATCAGGTCGCCAGTGTTGTCATCGACCCCGGTTCGGAGGTTGCCGATCACTTCGTTCATCGGCCGGAACCCAGAACGGGTGGTGGCAGTAGCAATCGTCCCGGCGGGCAAGGCCGCGAATGTGCAGTCGATGATCAGTTCCGCGGGGGTGGTGATTGTGGCATTCAGGTAGGCCGACACTTCGGAAAGGGCCGCTACCACCTGAGCCATCGTGCCGTTGATCGGGGTGAGGCTGGAAGGGGGGATCATCCAAGTGATGTTGAACTGCCCACCAGCCAGACCACCAGGTGGGCCGACGATGATCGGCTCGCCGGGGACTGAGCCCAACTGATCTAGCCGCCGCAGCACCTGCAGGAACTGCGCCCGATCAATCGGCACTCCGTAGGCGGTCTGCGTCCAGGAGACATCCACCAGATCGGCTGCGCCTGAGGCGGTTGTGCCCGAGACCGGCAGAGCAACTATCTGCTCGCGGCGATCATCGGTGAACACTGGAATGCGGTCGGCCGTCAGGGCCATCACGAGGAGTGCTGTGGGGAACATATCGGCGAGTCCTTTGGTGAGCGAGGGATTGTTCGTCAGTCCATGAGTCAGTCGGTCAGCGTTACTGGCCGCCGGGGCATGGTCCCCAATTCAGCATCACTTCGATCAGATCCAGGGCGTCGACCGTGCCGTCGGTGTTGATGTCAGTCAAGGCCGCCAGCGGGTCAGTTCCTGGGTCAACCCCGAAGGTTCCCAAGACAGCCACTAGGTCGTTGGCATCGACATCGCCATCAGGGGTGGGCAACCCCTCTGGCGTAAGTGGGCCACCAGCCATGTCGGCCTCGCAATCGCTCCACGCCACACCCAAATCGAACGCCAGATTATCGATCACCACGAAAGCGCCGGTGATTCTGATCCGGTCGAACTTCAGGGGATCGGGCAGCGCCGGGCCAGCCACAATATGCCGCTGCACCATCGCATCGGGGTTGTTGATGATGCTGCCATCACCGGGGGTCCGGGTGCCATTGAGGCTCTCGGCGATCTGGTAGACCAAAGTCCAGTCGTTGGTGGTGGCCGGGTCATCATCGGCATCATCGAATGCCTCGATGGTGACCGCGTTCTGGCAGAGGCCGAAGTTCACCAGATCGGGGCTCGGCAGCAGGGGATCTGCGCAGTTGACGCCGCCCGAAGAGTCTTCGCCGAAGTAACCGGTGAAGTCGACGGCGTTCAGCCACAAGCGACCCTCCTCGGCCTCGG
>SYPI01000156.1 GCA_005804005.1 Planctomycetia bacterium | reverse complement strand
TGCGACATCATGGACCAGCGCGATCGCCGACACAACGGACGCCCAAGGGGTCACATCGAGCACGCCGTCATCGTTGGTGTCCAGATCCTGACCATCGCTGCCAGAGAACCCGGAAACGATCAGGTGGGTGACGTTGTCGCCACCTTCGAAGTTCAGGTTCACCACCGCGTTGGGAGTCGCCAGGGTGAAAGTGGCTTCGGCCAGCAGCAGGGTGCCGTCGGCCGGAATGAAGTACTTGCTCAACTGAACGACCGCTTCGATCGTGCCGTTGCCCTCGGGTGGGAAGGCCAAGTCGTCGTCGCCGATGACGAGGTAGGTCAGTCCGGAGAGCGACTCGTTGGCATTGCCGCGGATCTCGACAAACTCATCGGTGTCGACACCCGGCTGGTCAATGCGCAGTTCGGAAATGTCGGCTGCATAGGCAGCGCTTGAAACGGCGAAGAATGTAACGACAGCCGACGCAGTGCTCTGGCGCATCTCAGTCTCCCGCTCGACCCGGCCCACAATTGGGGGGTCTGGCCTGAAGTTTAGCCCCAAGGGCTTGCTCGGCAATCTGCAAATGGACGGTTTGGCAAGGCTTCACCCGGTGCTCACAAGGTGTCCGGCATTGGTCGGGGACAGGGGCGCAACCAAAAAGGCGCCCATGCATTGAGGGCGGGCGCAAATGAAAAGCGCCCATGCATTGAGCACGGGCGCTGTGGGGATCACGGGATTCCTGCGGTGAAACTACTTGGTTGGCTCGTCGTCGGTGGTGGCCGCCGCTGGTGCGGGGCTGGCGCTTGGCGATGGGGCAGGCTTGACGTCAGCCAGCGGAATGAGCAGCGGTGTCAGGAACACTTCGACGCGTCGGTTCTGTTCGGCACCGCGGGCGCCGTTGGCGACCACTGGGCGGTACTCGCCGTATCCGGCAACCTCGAAGCGATTGCCGGCGACTCCATCGTGCACCAGCGCATCGCGCACGGTGATGGCCCGGTGCGCTGAGAGGTGCAGATTGGTTGGGTGCTGCGCGGCCGTCGAACTGCGGCGGATGGGCACATTGTCGGTGTGCCCGACCACCACCACTTCGAAGTTGGTGGCCTCTGGTGAGTTGAGGATCCCCGCGACCTTGCCGAGCACCGCCGCCGTTCCCGGCTTGAGGTTGGCCGAGCCAAGATCGAAGGTGAAATCAGACGAGAAGCGCAGCATGCCGCGCTTGGCGTCGAAGGTCATCACATCGGGGTACTGGGCGGCGAGGGCGCTGAGCGCCTCGTTCACCGACTCCGGCAGTGGTCCCCCTTCAAGGTTGGCGATCTGAGTCAGCATCGCCTCGTAGTCGGCGAGCAACTTGTCCAGATCAGCGCCTTGGCCGCTGCGCAGTGAGTGGGCCGATTCCAGATCAGCCGCGGCTTGCGCCAGTTGACTGCGCAGGCGTGACTCGTTGGTGCGAATGGTGTCGAGCTCGCCCTGAGTCGAGATCAACTGCTGTTCCTGACTGCGGTAGGAAGTCAGCAGACTGTCGTACTTCTCCTGAGGTACGCAACCCCATAGGAAAAGACCCAGAGTGGACGAAGTGACGAGAACGTTTCGAGTAGCGGCCATGCGTTTTTCTCCCGGCGAGCATCATGCTCGCACAGCCGGAGTGTACCCAGCCGCGGCGCAGGAGCGGCAATGCGAAATGCGCAAATGACTTTTTTGCGGAGTGCAGGCGCGCGCCAGGATTGGTCGACATAGGATCGGAGCAGTCCCGATGGCCACGGCCAAGACCCCAGCCACGAAGCCCGCCCGACCGGTCGCTCCGGCGCCGTATCCCCCGGCTGCGTTCGACTTTGTACGCCGTGGTCTGGGGCACACCGTCAACCGCATCCACCAGCATGATCCGGTCGAAGCCGACCGCAATGTGAGCGGGCAGCAACTGTGCCTAGGGTTGCGCGATCTGGCGCTGGAGCTCTGGGGTGGCATGGCCATGGCGGTGCTGGCATCCTGGGGCATCCGGCGCACGGAAGACTTTGGGCGGATTGTCTTCGACATGGTTCGCACCCGGCAACTGAGCACCAGCCCGCGGGACACTGAAGCGGATTTTCGGGGTGTCTACGAGTTTGATGAGGCCTTCGGGCCATCGGCGGTGGCTGAGAGGCTGTGCAAGGCAGCCGCCCGCTGAGTCCGCCAAGGGGCGCGCCGCCGCGCTCAGCGCCGTTTCTTGAAACGATCTTTGATGCTGGGGGTTCGGCTTGAGCCCTTGCCGGTGAGCATGCCGGGGCCACCGCGGGCCAACGCCGCGGCCGCCTGAGCCTGACCCATGCCACCCAAGGCCGCCATCTGCTGCCCAATTCGTGACATCGACTCGAACTGCTTGACTAGGCGGCCAACCTCAACCGGATCGACGCCGCTGCCGCGGGCTACGCGGCGCATGCGGTTGCGGTCGAGCAGACTGGCGTCGGAGCGCTCCGCCGGGGTCATGCTGTGCACCATGCCCTGCAGTCGATCGAACTGGGCATCGTCGATGTCGATGCCCTTGAGCGCTGCCCCAACTCCGGGGAGCATTCCTAGTACCTGCTTCAGGGGCCCCATGCGCCGGATGGTGCGGATCTGGCCGAGCAGATCGTCGAAGCCGAACTTGCCTGCGGCCATCTTGGCGGCCAACTGCTCGGCCTCGGCTTCGTTGACTTCTTCCTTGGCGCGCTCCACCAGCGAGACGACATCGCCCATGCCAAGGATGCGCCCGGCGGCTCGTTCTGGGTGGAACTCCTCCAGCGCGTCGAATCGCTCGCCAGTGCCGACGAAGCGCACGCTGGCGCCGGTGACCGTCCGCGCCGAGAGGGCCGCACCGCCGCGGGCGTCGGAGTCGAACTTGGACAGGATCAGGCCATCTACCGCCAGCCGCTCGTGGAAAACACCGGCGCTCCGGACGGCATCCTGCCCGCTCATGGCATCGACCACCAGCAGTCGGTGATGCGGCTCAACGGCGGTGTCAATCGCCTTCAGCTCGCGCATCAGGTCGTCGTCGATGTGCAGGCGGCCAGCGGTGTCGAGGATCAGCACCTCGAAGCGGTCCTTGCGGGCCCGCTCCAGAGCGCGGCGACAGACACCGACCGACGCGCCGGTCGCCTTGCCGAACTCGGCGCAGAGTTCCGGCTCGCCGTGGAAGGCGATGCGGGCTGAGCCGGGCGCTTCAGCGGCCACTGATTCGACTACCAGACGCAGTTGTTCGACTGCTGCCGGTCGCTGCAGATCGGCCCCGCAGACCAGGACACCAGTGCCCCGGCGCTTGAACCAGGCGGCCAGTTTGCCGCAGGTGGTGGTCTTGCCCGACCCCTGCAGTCCGCAGAGCATGATGACTGTGGGGCCCGGCTCAACCAGCGCCAGACCCGGCGAGGCCGGGCCCATCAGCGCCACCAGGCGGCGATGGACGATGCCCACCATCTCTTGAGAAGGCTTCAGGCTGCGAGTGACCTGGCTGCCGAGCGCTTCGGCGAGAGTCTCATCGCAGAACGTGGTGACGACCGACTGCTCGACATCCGCCTCGAGCAGGGCAGTGCGCACCTCGGCCATTGCCTCGCGGACGTTGCTCTCGCTGATCGTGCCGCGCCCGGAGAGGCGCGTCAACGCGCCGGTGAAGCGTTCACTTAGTGCCTGGAACATCGCCCTGCCATCCTAGCGACGCTTGCGCAGGCGGAAGGCTTCCAGCGCCGCAGCGTCCAGGCAGTTGAGGCAGCGAGCCGGGCTGAGCCCGCCACGGCGGCCGGTGGCCACGCCGAAGCGCAGGTTGTTGAAGTCATCGGCCCAGTGAACATCGCAGTCGATGGCCAGCAGGCAGCCAGCCCCCAGTGCCTGGCGGACATGAGTGTCGCGCAGGTCCAGACGCGAAGGATGGGAGTTGATTTCCAGCGCGGTGTGACACTCGACCGCCGCGGCCCACAGTTCATCCATGTCGGGTTCAAGCCCGGTACGACCGAGCACGATGCGGCCGGTCGGGTGGCCAAGGAGATGGACCAGTGGATGCCGGATGGCACGCAGCAGTCGTTCGGTCGCCTTGGCAGAATCCTGCTTCAGCGCGGCGTGCGGGCTGGCGACCACCCAGTCCAGACGAGCAAGGATCTCGTCGGGGTAGTCGAGGTGTCCATCCGAGTGGATATCGACTTCACTGCCCGCTAGAACTCGGATGCCGCCAACCTGCTGTTCCACTTCGCGGACTGCGTCGATGTGGGCCAGCAGCCGATCGATGGAGAGTCCGTTGGCCTGCACACTTGAGACACTGTGATCGGTGACAGCGATGGTGTGGAAGCCGCGCGCCTTGGCCGCCTCCACCAGCTCACGCAGAGAGAGGTGGCCGTCGCTGGCGGTGGTGTGGGAGTGGAGTTCGGCGCGGATGTCAGCAGTTTCGACCAGCCGTGGAGTGGTGGTCAGCTCGAGTTCACCCCGGTCTTCGCGCAGTTCCGGCGGGATCCAGGGCAGGCCGAGTGCCGCGTAGATCTGCTCTTCGGTCGCCGCTGCGACCGGCGTGATGCCCCGGGATTGCGGGGTAGGTTGGCCATCGTCGGGGAACAGGCCGTACTCGTTCAGGGTCTGGCTGCGGGCCAGCGCGCGCTCGCGCAGGCGGACATTGTGTTCCTTGCTGCCGGTGAAGTAGAGGAGCGCCGCGCCGAAGGCGGGGTTCTCCACCATGCGCAGGTCGGCCTGAAGTCCGTCGGCCAGTCGCACGCTGCAGCGGGTCGGTCCGCGGGCCAGCACCGCCGCCACCCCCGGATGGACACAGAACTCCTCGCCGGCAGCTTCGGGCGCGGTAGTGGAGACGAGGATGTCGATGTCGCCGACCGTTTCGCGGCCGCGGCGAGTGCTGCCAGCGAAGGCGGCGCGGATGGTCGAGGGGAGTTCTCGCAAGCGCTCCAGGATTGCCTCGGCGGCCTGCTGCGCGCGGTCGAGGCGCCATCGAGTCATGGCGAACTCAGCGGTGGCGATCGCCCCACGCAGCCCTTCGATCTTCTTGGCGCCCATGCCCGCCATGCTGGCGATCCGGCCGTCGTCTATGGCGGTCCGCAACGAAGCCAGATCGACCACCTGCGCTTCCTCCCACAGCCGCTTGACTGTCTTCGGGCCCAGACCCTGAAGCCCCAGCAGGGCGGGCAAACCGGTCGGAACACTGTTTCGCAGGGCGGTCAGATCGGCGATCTCTCCGCTGCTGACGAACTCAACGATGCGAGCGGCAGTTCCCCCTCCTATCCCGTCCAGCTTTTCAAGTTCGGCCGGGCTTTGGCGGGCCAGTTTGCCCAGATCCACGCTGGCTCCCTCACAGGCGCGGGCGGCGCGCCGGAAGGCATTCACGCGGAAGGCGTTGGCCCCGGTGATCTCCAGAAGTGCCGCCATCTCTTCGAAGCGCGCGGCGATGTCTTGGTTCGCGGACACTGGAGAAAGCGCACCCGGCAGGACTCGAACCTGCAACCCCGAGCTTCGTAGGCTCGTGCTCTATCCAGTTGAGCTACGGGTGCGGAACGCGGGAGTCTAGCAGGTCGGTCTGCACGGCGGATGAGGCCAGAGCGAGCAGCCGCGTGGTGGCAATTGGCAGGAGGATGAGCGCCGCGGTGCAGGCGATGGCGGCAGCGGTGGCCCACCGTCCGCGACGGCGCTGCACCTCGTCGGAGCGCGCCGATGCGGGCGCGACTATGGGCATCAGCACGAAGCGCAGGTAGTACCAGCCGCTGATGGCGCTGTTGATGACGGCGATCACCACCAGTCCGATCTGGTCGGCTTCGAAGGCTCCCATGAACAGGGCCAGCTTGGCAAAGAACCCCAGCACCGGCGGCAATCCGACCAGACTTGCGGCGGCCACCGTCAGAGCGGCAGCCAGCCAAGGGAATCGCTGCCGCATTGAGCCCAGTTCGTCGAAGTGATCGAGGTCATCCCCGCGGCGCTCCAGAGCGCACAGCGACGCGAACAGCGCTCCGTTCATGACGCCGTAACTGAACAGGTAGAAGAACAGAGCGCTCAGGCCAGCGCCTGGACCAGCGATCAGCCCAATGACCATGTAGCCCGAGTGGGCGATCGATGAGTATGCCATCGTGCGCTTCACCGAGCGCTGCAGCAATCCACCGATGTTGCCCAGGGTCATGGTCAGCACGGCGACCATCCACAGCACCGCCGCGATCGGTTGCGGGAGGCCTTGGTATGCCACCCGCGCGCCGTCGGAATCGATGAAACTGTGGCCGCTCCAACCGACCAGCGAGAGGATGATGACCAGCGCAGTCAGGCCCGCCGCCTTGGGAACGAAAGAGAGGAATGCCGTGACGCTGGTAGTGGCCCCTTGATAGACATCGGGGGCGTAGAAGTGCATCGGCACGGCGGTGACCTTGAAGCACAGGCCGAGTACCACCAGCAGAGTGCCCATCATGGCCAGCCCGGAGAGGCCCGCCCCGGCGGCCTGCGCAGTCAGCACATCACGGATGTCATTGAGCTGCAGGGACCCGGTGGCACCG
>SYPI01000015.1 GCA_005804005.1 Planctomycetia bacterium | reverse complement strand
GTGGCCATGATGCGCAGCGGCCAATACCTGCTGAGCTCGCTGATGGCCACGCGCAATCGAGCCGCCGTGCGGGCCCTGGCCACCCGCGGAGTGACCGCCTTCTCCACCGACACCATCCCGCGCATCACCCGCGCTCAGTCGATGGACACGCTCTCATCGATGGCCAGCATCGCTGGCTACCGCGGGGCGCTCTTGGCGGCATTGGAACTTCACAAGTACATGCCGATGTTCATGACCGCCGCTGGCACCATTCCGCCAGCCAAGGTGTTCGTGATCGGCGCCGGGGTGGCCGGGTTGCAGGCCATCGCCACCGCCCGTCGTCTGGGCGCGCAGGTCTTCGCCACCGATGTGCGGCCGGAGGTAAAGGAGCAGATCGAGAGCGTCGGCGCCCGCTATGTGGGAATCGAACTGGCGCAAAGCGCGGCAGCTGGCGGCGGCTATGCGGGGGAACTGTCGGAGCAAGACAAGGCCCGTCAGGCTGAGTTGCTGGCCCGCCAGTGCGCCGCCTCGGACGCGGTGATCACCACCGCCCTCATCGGCGGAGTATTCGCCCCGCGGCTGATCAGCGCCGCAATGGTGCAGACCATGCGCCCCGGCTCGGTGATCGTCGACCTAGCCGCCGACGGCGGCGGCAATTGCGAACTCTCACAACCCGGGCAGACAGTGACCGCCAACGGGGTCAGGATCCTCGCCCCCCTCAACCTCGCAGGTGGCATGCCCACCGATGCCAGTGTGCTCTGGTCGCGCAATCTGACCGCGTTCCTGCTGGCCTTCTGCAAGGATGGTCAGTTCCAGATGAACCTCACCGACGAGATACTGCGCGGCGCCACCATCACCCACGGCGGCCAGATCGTGCACGACAAGACCCGGCAACTGCTGGCGGCGGGGGAACCATGACCCACTCCGGCCATGTCGATCCGATCGCCGCCCTGTTCGTGTTCACCCTAGCCACCTTCATTGGCATCGGGGTGATCCGCCGCGTCTCACGGCTGCTGCACACCCCGTTGATGAGCCTCACCAACGCCATCAGCGGCATCGCCGTGGTCGGTTCGATCATGGTCGCTGGCGGCGAGGGTTTCCCGGATCACATCCGCCTTCTAGGCTCGATCGCGCTCTTCGCCTCAATGACCAACATCATCAGCGGCTTCCTGATCACGGATCGCATGCTGCGCATGTTCAAGACCGGGCCGGAGCGCAAGCCATGATTCTCACCAGCGTGGAACTGGCTTATCTAGCCGCCACGGTGCTGTTCATTCTCTCGCTGCATTGGATGAGTGGTCCGACCACGGCGCGGCGCGGGGTATCGGCCGGTGTGACGGCCATGGTGATCGCCGTAGTGGCCACCTACGCCAAGCCCGAGGTGTCGCAGGGCGCCGACATGACGCGCTTCCTGTGGGTCATCATCCCGATCGCCCTGGCGATCTGGCCGGGAATCTGGCTGTCGCTGATCCCGCTAACCGCGGTCCCACAACGCACCGCACTCTCGCACGCCTTCGGCGGCTTGGCCGCCGGGCTGGTCGGCACCGCCGAGTACTTCCACTGGCTTTCGTCCGCCCCCGAGGCGCTCACCACTTTCCGCATGGCGGCCATCGTTACCGAAATCATCCTCGGCTACCTCACCTTCACCGGCAGCCTGATCGCCGCCGCCAAGCTGCAGGAAGTGAAGTGGATTCCCCAGCGACCGTGGGTGTATCGAGGTCAGCGAGTGGTGAACCTGCTGGCCTTCGCCACCGCGGTTTCCCTAGGCGTGGCCCTGGTGGTGTCGCCCAGCGCCGCCTGGTCGCCGTGGGCCTTCGGGGCAATCATCGTGCTGGCCCTCAACTTCGGCTGGATGTTGGTGATGCCCATCGGCGGCGCCGACATGCCCACGGTGATCGCCATCCTCAATGCCTATGCCGGGCTGGCCGCCGTGGCCATGGGCTTCGTGCTGGACAACCGTCTGCTTATCACCGCCGGGGCGCTCGACGGCTCCAGCGGCCTGATCCTCTCCATCATCATGTGTCGGGCGATGAATCGCTCCTTCACCAATGTGCTCTTTGGCGCCTTCGGCAGCGTGCAGCAGCAGGCCGATGGTGGCGAACAGCAGGTCTACCGCCCTGACACCACCGAGTCGGCGGCGCAACTCATGGAGCAGGCTGGGTTCGTGGTCATCGTGCCCGGCTATGGGATGGCTGTGGCCCAGGCCCAGCACAAGGTGCGCGAACTGTACGACCAGCTGCACCAGCGCGGCATTCGGGTGAAGTTCGCCATTCATCCGGTGGCCGGCCGGATGCCCGGGCACATGAATGTGCTGCTGGCCGAAGCCGAAATCCCCTACGACGATCTGGTGGAACTGGACGAGATCAACTCGGAGATGCCCCAGTGCGATGTGTGTCTGGTGGTCGGCGCCAATGATGTGGTCAACCCGGCGGCCCGCACCGATCGCAGCAGCCCCATCTTCGGCATGCCGATCATCGACGCCGACAAGGCCCGAGCCGTTTACGCCGTCAAGCGCAGCAAGAGGCCCGGCTTCGCTGGCATCGACAACCAGCTGTACTTCCTCGACAAGACTTGGATGCTCTTCGGCGACGCCAAAGCAGTGGTCGGCGAGGTGGTCAAGCACCTGACCCCGAGTTCAACGCACTGACTGTGAGAAAGCCCTCAGGGCTGATCGGTGGCCGGGCCCAGTGGATCCCAGACGAATCCGCCCTTGTTCCAGTCGCCACCCGGAGTGGCCGGGTCGGTTGAGCCCTGACGATTGGTGATGAGCCGGCGATTGGTTTCGTGCGCGACATGGTTGTCGCCGTAGAGCAGATGGCCACCGTCGAAGTGGCGATTGGCAAATCGCTTCCAGTCGCAGCGATGTCGATCAAGGTCGAGCCCGTGATGGATGTCCGTCCCCGGCAACTCATCCTTGGTGCCGCGCATCTCCAGCATCAGAATCGTCTGATTCAGTTCACGCATGATGTTCAACGACATGGTGTAGTTGGGCGTGTTCTGGGTGATGCCAGCCTCGGCTAGGTAGGTGTTGTTCAACTCCGAGTTGGGCACATAGTTGAAGCTGAAGGCGCGCTGCCGGCCGTTGGCAATCACCGGGCCGAACTCATACGGCGCGTCCATCTCGGTCGATGCCGCCGGGTCAACGAAGATGCTCTTGCTACCAGGCGCCATCGGAATCTCAACGCCGCCGTTGATGGCCTCGTCGATTACCTCGATGTATGACTTCTGCCCCACAAACGGCGGCACGGCGTTGGCCCAATAGGAACGCTCCGCCAGGTTGGTCTCCATGTCCGCGGCGTCCTTCTTGCCTTCCCACGGCAGGCGCTGCTTGTGGTGGTCGGCGTACATGAGCGTGCCCATTCCCCACTGGCGCAGATTCGATTGGCTCCCGGTGGCCCGCGAGGTGGCTTGCACCACACCCAGCGCTGGCACCAGCAGGCCGATGAGCGTGCCGATGATTGCGATGACCACCAGCAGTTCCACCAGGGTGAAAGCGCGGCGCGACATGCCTCTCAATGTACGCAACGACTGGCCCCTCGGCTGCGCCAAGTACCTGATTACGGGGCGTCGGCGATGGCCTGAACTTGCCCTCGAAACGCATCAAGGCGCTCGCGCTGCTGGGTACGCACGGTTCTCCAGGCCTGACGCGCCTGATCCTCGGAGGGGAGCTCCTGCGCCGCGGCCAACTGCCCAATCGCCTCTGCCGTGACCGGACTTGTGACCAGCACCGGCTTCAGACTGTCGATCATCCTGTCCAGTTCGGCGAGATGAGCGGTGTAGGCGGCGCGCAATAGGGCGATTTCAGCCGCGCGGAACTCAGCCGCCAGCGCGGCAATCGCCCCATACTTCTCGGCGCTCACGGCAGCGGACATCTGGCGCACGCCATCCATCGCATCGCGAGCCTGTCTCGATCCCGCGGGGTCGACGAGCCACACATATGCACACCAAACGACCTCACTCGGCGCCGAGGCTTCAAGATCGCGCACCCCGCGAGCCTGGTGCGCCAGCAGATCCCGACCGGCGTCAAGTGCCGGTGCCAGCATGGCCATCATGGCGATGGCTTCCACTGGCGGCGACTCGCCCTGGGCATCTTTGGAAGCCTCTCGGGCGCTCGCCCAAGCCTGCAGCGCCATGGCCACTTCCAAGTTTCGAGATTGCGAGCGAACTTCCGCTTCGGCACATGCCCTCACCAACCGCGCCCGTCCCTCTTCATATGAGTTCAGTGCCGCGCGAACCTGCTCCGCAGCGGCGGCATCGGCCCCGGCGCACTCAAGGACCGCCTTCAGCAGATCCGCCTCGGGGTCGGCCTCACCGTGCAAGCTGCGCTGGCTGCACAGTGCCGTTGACTCTGCGCTGCGCAACAGCGCTTTGGCCAAGCCAGCAGCGCCGGCATCAACCTTCAAGACCGAGCAGGCTTCATCTAGCGCCCGTTGCTCGAAGACCAGTCCGGCATCCCAGGCGGCGAAGACCGCTGGGCAAGCCCGCGGCGTGATGATGCTCCCAGGCGAAGCCATCGCGCCACGCTGAATCGCTCCAGCGAGTGTTTCCAGCCCACCGGGTTGCCACCCCTCATATCCCTCGGCCGCGCGGCTCATGATCTGGGCGAACTCCGAGTGCGCCGGGTCCACCACGACACCGGAAAGCGAAAGCGCCGCCGCAACTCGAGCAGCATCTGGAGCGCCAGGCATTAGACGCTCGGCGGCCTTCGCCGCCTCCGCCTTGATTCGCTCCCGAGGTGAACCCTGACCAGCCCCACCCCGCGCGCCGGGTGGCTTGGCCGTCGGCAGCCCAGCTGGCGGACTGCCCTGCGCCGCCATCAGGAATCCGGCAGCGGCACAGGCCGCCAATCTGCACCATCGTGTACTGAGCGTTGCCCTGTTCATCCGGTCAAGAGTACTCAGGTACCGTTCAACGGATGCTGCGCAACGGGAAACCCCGGCTCTTTGGCGCCCTCGCTTTGGCGTTGCTGGGGCCGCCATCAGCGCTAGCGAGCGATTCACTATCCGCCATGACCTTCAACATCCGCTACGACAACCCCGATGATGCCGCGGCGGGCAATGGCTGGGCGGCGCGGCTAGTGGCGGTCACCGCGCTCGTGGAGGAACTCAAACCGGACATCCTCGGCTTGCAGGAAGTTCTCCCAAATCAGGTGGAAGACCTACGCGGCGCGCTGCGCGACTACACGCTGGTCAGCCGCGCACGCGATGCCGACGGCGGTGGCGAAGCCTGCACCATCGCCTTCCGCACCGAGCGATTCACACTTGAACTCGGGACCGACCGCACCTGGTGGCTGAGCGAAACTCCTAATGTTGCCGGTTCACGGAGTTGGGAGTCCGCCTGCCCGCGAATCGTGCAGGAGGCAGTGCTGCGCGAGAGTGATGGCGCGCGCGTGGCGATCTTCAACACCCACTTCGACCACAGGTCTGCCGCGGCGCGCGGGCATTCCGGGCAGTTGCTCGGTGCGCGACTGGCAGACTTCACCACCGCAAATCCCGGCGTGCCACTGCTGATCACCGGCGACTTCAATATGGAACCGACGGCCCGGCCTTTCATCGCCCTGCTCGCCGGCCCGCCCTGCCTTGCAGATGCTTGGACCGCTTGTCGCTCCGCCGACGCACCCAACGGCACCTTTCACGACTGGACTGGGCAAACCGATGGACGGCAAATCGACGCGATTTTGGCTGGCGCTGGACTCACCCCCACCGCTGCGCGAATCATCCGAGATCGCCCGAAAGACCGGCTGCCATCGGACCATTGGCCGGTCTGGGCATCATTCCGCCGTGCACCAGCCCCCTTGCCGAAGGGGTGATATCGGGGTAGGATTACCGATTCCCCATAGGACGAGCTCGCCATGCCAAAGAAGGACATTCATCCCAAGTGGTTCCCTGACTGCAAGGTGTATTACCGCGGCCAGGTCGTGATGACGGTCGGCGCGACCGTGCCCGAGATGCATGTTGAAGTGTGGTCGGGGTCACACCCGTACTTCACCGGCCAGAAGATGTTCGTGGACACTGCTGGCCGCGTTGAGCGTTTCCAGCGCAAGTTCGCTGGCGGCGAGTACTTCAGCAAGGGCAAGACCAAGGCTGGCACCGCGAAGACCCCCGCCGCCGTCAAGGCCTAGATACATTCCGGTGAACGCCACCGACCGCGGCCCTCAGGGCGCGGTCGTTTCATTTCCCGGATGATTGAAGTCGTTGGCCGGGCCCGGGCCGACGACAACTGAGGCAACCACGGTGACCACCCCCCCGCCCAATCTCCTGCGCAAGCTGACCGAACTCCAGGGCGAGTTCAGGCGACTGTCGGATGAACTGCTGCAGCCGGAGGTCGCCAGCGACCATCGTCAGGTGCGCACCCGGTCGATTCGCCGCGCAGCGATTGAGCCGACGGTCGCCGCCTACGAGGAGTGGCTGCACATCGGGCAGTCCATCGTCGACAACGAGTCACTCTCGGCCGAAGGCGGCGAACTCGGGGCGCTGGCCAGCGAGGAACTGCCGGCGCTGCGGCTGCGCTTTGCAGAGCGCGCCCGGCGCATGGAAGAAGACCTAGTAACCAGCGACGATCGAGGCATCGGCAGCGTGATGCTCGAAGTCCGTTCCGGGGTCGGCGGCGACGAGGCTTCGTTGTGGGCTGGCGACCTGCTGGCCATGTACCGCGCCTACTCCGCGCGCCGCGGCTGGCGCTGCGAGGAGATCGAGATCAAGGGAGGTAATGTCGGCGGGATCACTCAAGCCATTCTCAATCTGCAGGGCGCGGGAGTCTGGAGCGCTCTGGGCTACGAGAGCGGCACGCATCAGGTGAAGCGCGTTCCCGCCACCGAGGCTCAGGGACGGGTGCACACTTCCACGGCGACGGTGGCGGTGATGCCAGAACCCGAGGAGGTGGATGCCCATGTCGATCCCGAGGAAGTGAAGGAAATCCTCACCACGGCGCAGGGCCCCGGCGGACAGAATGTCAACAAGGTGGCCACCGCCTGTCATCTCATTCACCTGCCAACCGGGATCGAGGTCCGCATGCAGGAAACCCGCAGCCAAACGCAGAACCGCGAGAAGGCCTGGCGCCTACTGCGCACACGAATTTTCGACCATCGCCAGCGCGCCGCGGCGGCCGAGCGCAGCCAGCAGCGCATGGCCATGATCGGCTCGGGCGACCGAGCCGAGAAGATCCGCACCTACCGCGCCAAGGAAAATGTGGTGGCCGACGCGCGGATTGAAGCATCGTTCTCGCTGACGACAACTCTGGCCGGCGACCTGCAGCCGCTCGTCGACGCGCTGGCGGCTCGGGACATTGCCCAGCGGATCGCCGCGCTTTGATTGCCGGAACCTAGCGTGGTCCGACGACTCCGAAGCAGTCCACTTCCTGAATGCCACGCGCCGTGCCCACCATCAGTGGCAGGTACATGAGCCCGCGCAGGCCAGCCCGGGGAGTGACGCGCACCGTGGCCTTGCTCCACTCGGCATCGGACTCGGTGGAGATCAATTCCACCTCGGCGTCCTTGTTCCCGGCCAACACCGTCTGGATCGGCGTGGCAATGTCGGTTTCAACCGTGGCGGTATAGGAACCACCGTCCGCAATGCGGCCGCAGTTCACGCGATAATCCCTCATCTTCACTACTGGGCGAGACCCAGCGGCATCGTGGCGCACCCGCACATCGAGCACCGGATCGATCGGGTGGTCGGTCAGCACCACCCAAAATCGGCGCACCCCTTCCGGCCCGGCCTCGGAGAGGTCGTACTCCAAGAGGTAGGAAGCGCGCGGGGCATCCTTGGCCGGATCGAAGCTCAGGTAGTGCGGGTCGTGGCCGTCTACGGTAAGGATGCGGAACGGGGCCTTGTCGGTTGACTCAACCACCAGGCGTCCAGTGAGGTTTCGACCACCAATGGCGTTGATGTACGCCGGAACCGAGCGCACCTTCATCGCCACCTCGGCGCGAACCGGTACCTCGACCGGCCGCGCGTAACCTTGAATGATGACCTTCACCGCTGCGGTCCGCGGGCCCAGCGCCGGGGCGCCCGCCAGTTCCGCTTCCAATTCCACTGTCTCTCCGGGCGGAATGATGGCGCCATCCAGTTTGGAAATCGTGGTGCACTTGCAGGTGGGCTCAACCTTGAGCACGGTCATCGGTTCAGAAGAGTTGTTACGGATCTGCACCGAGCCGCGGCCGTTGGTGTTGGGGGCCAAGAAGCCAAAGTCGAAAACCGATGGCTCGACCGAGATCGGTGGCACCCCCGGGTTGATTTCTGCGGGCTCTTGGGCGGTGGCTGGGGGCGCCAAGAACCAGATTGGGGCGATCGCGGCGGCGAGACAA
Source organism: Planctomycetia bacterium (assembly GCA_005804005.1). GTDB lineage: Bacteria > Planctomycetota > Phycisphaerae > Phycisphaerales > SM1A02 > SYPI01. Next base: position 219 of record SYPI01000015.1, on the reverse strand, counting down.
ATGGCGGCGGCACTTTTCATGAAGGTGCGCGAGTCTAGCGCCCCCAAACCAGTCAAAAACCAGCCTGATTGCGCCGGGAAACTAGCGTTTTAAAAAATCTGCGAACTGTTCTTGCGCGAGGCCAGACTCGGGCTATCTTCAGTTCTGCCTACGGCGTTGCCGCGCCCGAGGCCCCAACACGAAACTCCGCCCTGCGGAGAGAAAGACTGGAACGAGTTC
>SYPI01000155.1 GCA_005804005.1 Planctomycetia bacterium | reverse complement strand
TATGACGAGGCGATCGCCGCCAACAACACGGCGATGCGCACCTCGATCCAGATGGCGAAGTTCCAGACACTTGCTGGCCCGGCCGCCATGCCCAGCGAGGCCTACACCCTGGCCCGCGAGATCATCTCCGGCACCGACCACCCGATGATTCTCAATGAGATCGCCTGGTTCACCGCCACTGACAAGGCGGTCAAAACCCGTGATCTCGAGGTCGCCCTGCTGGCGGCTGAGAAGGCCAACACGGCCTCCAAGGGCGAGGATGCCGCCATCCTCGACACGCTGGCCCGCGTCTGGTGGGAGAAGGGCGACCGGGCCAGAGCGATCCAGATCCAGACGCAGGCTGCTGCGGCCGCTGGTGACGACCAGATGGGTACCGAGATCAAGGCGACCCTGAAGCAGTACAAGGCCGAGGCCAACTCGGCTGGTTGAGAGCCAGCAGAGCCGCCCGCGCTACGCCTCCTGCATTTGCGGCTTGTAGGCCGCGACCCGCTCCGCCTGAATGGCGGCGGGCGCGGGCTCGGAGTGCGCGAACTCCATGCTGTAGGTCCCAACGCCACCGGTGATCGACTTCAGCGTGCCTGCATAAGTGGTGAGTTCTGACATCGGCGCGATAGCACGGATGATTGCCAGCCCGCCGGAGATAGTGTCGGTGCCCTGCACTCGGGAGCGCCGCCCAGACAGGTCGGCCACGATCGTGCCGATGTTGGCCGCCGGTGCCGTGATCTCCAGATTCACGAATGGTTCGAGCAGCACCGGCCGGGCCTTCTTGATTGCCTCGATGAAGGCGTTGCGGCCGGCAATTGTGAAGGCCACTTCCTTGCTGTCTACCGGGTGGTACTTGCCGTCGTAAACCATCACCCGCACACCACCGAGCGGGTAGCCAGCGATGGCGCCTTCACCGAGCACCTGCCGAATTCCCTTCTCGATGGCCGGCAAGTACTGCTTGGGCACGCTGCCGCCAAAGGTGTCATCGACGAAATCCATGTCGGCGGCGGCTGTGCCGTCGCGCGCGCCCTCCATTGGCTCGACGCGCAGGAACACCTCACCAAACTGACCGGCGCCGCCCGACTGTTTCTTGTGGCGATAGTGACCCTCGGCCTTGGCGGTGATCGCCTCGCGGTAAGCCACCTTGGGCGGATGGGTAGTCACCTCCACACCAAAGCGCTCCTTGAGCATGTGCAGCTTCACCCGCAGGTGCAGTTCGCCTAGACCGCGGAACACCAGTTCCTTGGTGGCAGTCACATGCTCGATGGCCAGCGTGGCGTCCTCGGCGGTCAGTTTGTGCAGCGCCTCGCCGAGCTTGGTTTCGGCGGCGCGATTGGCCGCCTCCAGCGCCAAGCCAAACATCGGCCGTGGCTGCGGCAGAGGTCGCAACGCCAGATCGGCCGGAACACCGTCAGCATGCACCACCGTGCCCGCGTGAATCTCCTCGATCTTGGAGACCGCGCCGATGTCGCCAGCAATAACCCGATCGGTCTCCTTGTGATGATTGGCCATTACTGAATACACATGCGCCACGCGCACTGCCTTGGCATTGGTGCCGAGTTTGACGTTGTCGCCATGGCCGACTGAACCCTGATGCACCTTGAAGAATGCCAACCGGCCGGCGAACGGGTCGGTGGTCATCTTGAAGACATGGGCGACCAGCGGGTCTGAGTCCTTCATGGTGGCGGCAAACACCTTGGTTTGGCCCGATTCCTGATGCTCAAACGGGCGCGGGTTCCCCTCGCCCGGGCTCGGGCAGAGGCTGATGATGTCCTTAAGCAGCTCGCCAACTCCCGCGCCAGTGCGGGCGGAGACGAAGCAGATGGGAATCAGATGCCGCTCGCGCAGCGCCTTCTCGAACGGGGCGTGCATTCGCTCCGCACTTACTCCCTCGCCACCGAGGAACTGCTCCATCAGCGACTCGTCCATCTCTACGACCTGATCCACCACCCCGTCATGAAATGACTTCACATCGCCAAGGTCGCTCTTGCCTGACTCGTTGGCGAAGCAGTCCACCACCCCCTTGCCGTGCTCCGTGGGCAGATCGATCGGCTTGCAGATCTCGCCGAACTCTTCCTGAATGGCCGCCAGCAGAAGTTCCTCGTCCTCGGCTTCGTCCACCTTGTTGACCACAATCATGGTGGGCAGGTTGCGCTCCTTGGCAACTGCCATGAGGCGCCGCGTGGCGGTGTGGATGCCCGCGGTTGCGTCAATCACCAACATGATCGTCTCCACCGCCGGGAAGACACTGATGGCCGCGCCGATGAAGTCGAGTGAGCCGGGGGTGTCGATGAGGTTCACCCGAGCACCGGCGTAGTCAAGGTGAACTATGGTGGAGTCAATGGTGGTGCCGAAGTGCTTCGACATGGCGTCGGAACCGGCCTGGGTGGTGCCATCTTCCACGCGCCCGGCCTTGGGGATGGCACCGCCGGCGACCAGCAGCGCTTCGACCAGGGTGGTCTTGCCAGTGGCGCCAGCCCCAACCACGGCAATGTTTCGGATCTGACTCGTCGTGTACGCAGGCATCAGGCACCTCCGCGTCCCGTGGGGACAAGTCCAACCATTGTCGCGCCTGCGCCGCCCCGCGCAACCACCCCACCAGCAATGCCCACATCCTCACCGTGGCAATCTTTTTGAGAGAAATGGACAAAAAGACTGTCGGCGCACCAACCAGTTACGCATGAGGGTGTGGGTATGGACCCGATCGAGCCCTTCCGGTCCCAGTTGTATCCCAGCGGCCTGCCCTGCTGGGTGATTCGAGTTTCGAGGCGGAAGCGTGCAGGAGGCAAATACGCGGACCGACTCGATGGATTGAGATTCCGGGAAAGTAGGTGCGGGTTTCTCCTCCCGCCACCAACGAGGGGTTTCGGGGCCTAACAGGGCGCGTGTAACGCGCCCTGTTTTTTATTGGCCGACGAGCCTGCCGGGTGCTCAGTCCGCCCAGCGAACCACGACCTCGGCCTTGGCACCAAGCGCTTCCTTGGCAATCGGCTCGAGCATCCGTTGAACCGACTGCGCCGCCTTGGCCGTGGCATCGTCCATGGCCAGCGGGGTCGATGCCTCAGCCACCACCTGTTCGCGCAGCAGAGCCATGGCCGCCTCGCGCTCATCGCCCCAGCGAACATGGTGGAACCAGTCCTTGTCTACCTCAACGCGGATCGCCTCGGGGGCCGAGTTCACTTCCACAACCTCCCGGTCCACCACCGGCCGCGGGAGCCAGAGCATCACCAGCGCTGCCTCCGGCACAACCTGAACTCGCACCAACTCCGGGTCCGCCAGAGGAATCATGTACTGGACCTTGTTCCCCTCCACGATCACCCGCGTCTGCGTTCGGCCCAGCGGTATCTCCGTGTCGAAGGCCTCTCCCCAGATGTCCACCTTCACCCGGCTGGCCCGTTCAATGACCACATCCACATCGACTTCGCGGGTGCCCACCCTCAAGTCGCCCCGCTGGAGAAACTCACCCAACTTGTGACGGATCTTGGTCCCGGTCTGCTCATCCAGCGAGACGGCCAAAACTGGCCCCTGCGACTTCCACCAGAGCCAGGCGCCAACCCCCAGCACGACCAACAAGATCACGAGCGCTGCACAACCGGTACTGCCGCAGCATCCGCCCCCGCAGCACCCGCCTCCGCCCCCCTTGGCGGCCGTTTCCCGCCGACCCGATCCATCAATAACGGTCTGGGATCCCGGAGTTTCCATGACTCCGATGATAGCCAGCGCCGCCCCTATCCTTCCCCCTGTGAGCAAGGCACCACCCAGCGGCACCCGGTCGGAAGTGGATTCTCTCGGCGCGGTCGATGTGCCCGCTGACCGTTACTGGGGGGCGCAGACCGAGCGATCCGCACATCACTTCCCATTCTCTGACGACCCGATGCCCATCGGCGTGATCCGCGCCTTCGGTCTGCTCAAGAAGGCCTGTGCGCTGGTCAACCATGATCTGGGCAAGCTCGATGCGACCACCTGCTCGCTCATCTGCGCCGCCTGCGACGAGGTGATCAGCGGCAAACTGGACAGCCACTTCCCACTGCGAGTCTGGCAAACCGGCAGTGGCACCCAGTCAAACATGAATGTGAATGAGGTGATTTCAAACCGAGCC
>SYPI01000014.1 GCA_005804005.1 Planctomycetia bacterium | reverse complement strand
GCCCTGTTAGCCCACCCAGTACGGCTGGAGCTGGCCGAGTTCCTGCGCGCGCGGCTGGGCCGACCACTCCAGCCATTCGATATCTACTTCGATGACATCGCCGAGAAGCGAACCGCCGACGACCTGAACGCCGCAGTGCGGCGCCTCTTCCCCGACGAGCGGGCCTTCGAGCGCTCGCTGCCGGAGGTGCTGCGCGGTCTGGGATTCCCGGCTGACAAGGCTGAATTCCTCGGTTCGCGGGTGCGAGTGGAAATCGCCCGCGGCGCTGGCCACGCCATGCGCCCGGGGCTGGTGGAGTACGGCGCCTGGTTGCGCACCAGCCGCCTAAGCGGCGAACTCGGCTGGGATGGTTTCGACACCGCCATGCACGAACTGGGCCACAACCTCGAGCAACTCTGCTCAACCCACTTCGCGCCGCGTCCGGCGCTGCGCAATGTCCCCAACACCGCTTGCACCGAGGCATTCGCGTTCCTCTATCAGTCGCTGGCCAAGCGGGTGCTGGGGCTGCACGACGACTCGGCCGCCCAGCGCGGTCACGACCTCGACTGCGTGCAGACAATGCTGGCCGCCTGTCAGATCGCCGGGCCGAGCCTGCTGGAACTGCGCGTTTGGCGCTGGCTCTACGCTCATCCTGGGGCGTCGGCTGCGGCGCTGCGCGAGACAGTGCTGGCCACGGCCGACCAACTCTGGCAACAGCATTACGCGCGAGATTTCGGCCCCGATCCGTGGCGACTGCTGGCCGCCTACCAGCACATGATCGCCCACCCGCTTTATCTGGCCGACTACACGCTGGGCCACATCATCAGCCACCAGATTCGATCCCACATGCGCGGCAAGGATCTGGCGCAGGAGACGATTCGCATCTGCTCGCTGGGCCGTTTCACCCCCGATCTGTGGATGCGCAAGGCGGTGGGTTCGGGGATCTCCGCGCAGCCGCTGGGAGATGACTGCGCCAAGGCGCTGCGCTCACTCGGCGTCCCCGTCTGAGCGGCCGCAGCGTCAGGAGGCCAGCAGTTGGCCTATGGACTGCCAGCGGAAGTCGGCCAGCAGTCGCTTCATTCGTCGCTCGCCCTGCGAGAGATTGATGTAGTGGCGCAGCGCCAGCGTCGGCTTCACCCCGCGCACCCGAGGCTGATCAGGGTCAATCTCCCAGGGGTGAATGTAGAAGACATACGGCTGCCCTCCGCTCTGGATGTGCCGCACGCCGCGGCTGAAGATCCAGTATGGAATCAGTCGGAAGTACGCCCCGCCGCCCCAAGGGACCCCGCGCGAACCCAGGTTCAGGCAACTGACCGACACCTCGCGAAATCCCGGGCGGATCTCGCTGACGCACTGACCGGCGTTGACCCCAGTCAGCCGACCGTAGCGGTCATGGGCGACCACTGGAAACGATGAGGAGTCGTAGGTGTAACCCTCCTCCTGCAGAATGTCGATGGCCCAGTCGGTGATTGAGAAGTTCGGGGCGCGATAGCCATGCACCGCGTGGCCGGTCATGTCCTGCAGGATGTGCCGGGTACGGCGGACATCCTCGCGAAACTGCTCCGGCGTGAGGCGGTAAACCAGTTCGTGCCCGTAGCCGTGCGAGGCGATCTCGTGTCCGGCGGCGGCGATGCGCCGCACCAGACTCGGGCAGCGATCCGCCACCCAACCCAGTATGAACATGGTGGCCGTCACGCCGCGCTCGGCCATCATGGCCAACATGCGTTCGGTGTTGGCCTCCACTCGCAGTTGGCACGAATCCCACTGGTCGCGGCGAATAGCCCCGCGGAGGTTTTCCACCTGGAACCAGTCTTCCACATCAATAGAGAAGCAGGCAGTGCGGGCTTGATTCACTTCAAATCATCCTATGACCGCGCCTGCGGAAGGCGGCCACATCTGCCGGCTGAGGGAACTTGAAGTACCCCGCGTCAGCCATCGCCAGCGGCTGCTCTTCCACCGCACCGTGCCGAAGCCGACGCAGCACGCTAATCATCAGCCGCGCCCCAGCCTGCTTGCTCTCACGAATCACCCGGTCGAGTGAATCAGCCGCCAGTACCGGCACCTCGACGGTAGCCAAGCTGCTGCCAGCGTCGAGTCGCTCGACCATCCGATGAATGGTGACCGTCACCGCCGTTTCGCCATGCAGCAGTTGCCAGAAGGTCGGCATCATGCCGCGGTAACGGGGCAATCTCCCGCTGTGGATGTTGATGCAGCCCTGCGGCGCGGCACCGAGCAGCCCGGCGCGAAAAATCTCCGGTGCCGCCACCGACACGATCAGGTCTGGGTTCAGTTGGCGGACTCTCTCGAGATAGGCGGCGTCGTTGACGCTGCCGGTCGGCAGCAGCGGAACTCCGCAGCGTCCGGCCAGACGGCTGATGGTGTCGCGGCGCAGGCGCCGCATTGCCCAACGCATTCCCAGCCGCACAAAGTCGCGGGGCCCATAGAAACGCAGGATTCGGCGGGCGGTCTTCAGCAGCGGTTCGTGGAAGGCGGCCGACACCGTCATGCCAACGATGGCGACCTCATCGCCGGGCAGTTCCGCTAGGAAGACCCGGAAAAACTCCGCCACATAGAGCGGATCGTCCTCGGTGATCACCAGCACACGCAGCGGGGACGCGGGGTCGGAGTCGCTCATGCTCGGTTGGCCCGCCGCAGAATGTCCTCGTACGCCCGACTGGCCGCGCTGAGGCTGAACGACGACTCGATCAGTGCGCGGGCCCGCCGCCCCATCTCCTGACACAGCACCGGGTCAGACATGAGTCGCCGCAATCCGGCGATCAAACCCGGCGTGTCATCTATTGCTGCCCAAATGCCCACCTGATGATCTTCAACAATGCGGCGAAGTTCGCTGTCCGGCTCGCTCAAAGCCACGATCGGCTTGCCGACCGCCAATGAGGCGTAGAGCTTGGAGGGGAACGAGATGCCCTCGATCTCGCGGGCGATAGTGACCAGCGAAGCATCGCAGGCATTCAGGGAACTGTTGAGTTCGGTGAACGGCCGATAGGGATGCAGTGAGGCGTTGCTGAGTTTCAGGTGGGCGATGCTGTCAGCGATGTGGGCGCGCCGGGCCCCGGCACCGATGAAGACCAGACGGAATGGCTCGTTGCGCAGTTCGCCAGCCGCAGTCAGGATCGCCTCGAAGTCGTAGTAGAGGCCCAGATTCCCTGAGTACAGCAAGGTGAATGGTTCCACCAGTCCATTGGCGATGGCGAACGGCGAACTGGCCTTGGGGACCGGATGCAGGGCTTCCCCGTCCGCCCAGTTGTGCACCACATGGACCCGCTCGGGATCAATCCCGTAGGTGCGGCAAACCAGTTGGCGGGCCGCATCACACAGCACGATGGTCTCCTGGGCGCGCCGATAGGTAAAGCGATTCGTCCAGTGCCAGAGGCGGGTCAGCACATTTCCAGCGGAGATCTTGCCGCACCAAACTGCAAGCTGGGGATAGGCATCGTGCAGCAGAACCACATAGCGGTGGCGGCGGATCAGGCTGACGATGGCCCCGATTACCCCCAGATACGGCGGATTGGTGGTGTAGAGGAACACCTCGTTCTCCCGCTGGGGACGAATCACCAGCCGAAACAGCAGTTGCAGCAGGAACACCGAGCTGTTAAGCAGGCGGCCGGCGAGCCGGTCCTTGCTCAGGCGCGGCGTCCAGAGCCGGGTGATCTCCACCCCGCGACTGATCTCGTAACTGGCTGCCGGTTGCCAAGTCTCCGGCGGACCGTAACTGGGCTTGCAAGTCAGGACACTGGTGAGCACCCCAGACTTGGCCAGTTGCTCGGCCAGTTCGGCCAGCAAGTGGCCGGTGCTGGCCACATCAGGCACGAAATACTGATTGAGGATGCAGACCCGGAATGGCCCTGTTGTCGACTTGGATTGTCCCATGGCGCCTGCAGTCGGCGCCCTTAGTTCCCGCCCGTGTCAACCAATGGGAAAGGCGACGCGCCTGGGCTGTCCATCAGCCAGGCGTACTCCCACTGATCGGCCAGCGCGCGGTGGTTGGCATTGTTGACCAGCGCCTGGTTGCGCAGTCGATCCGCGTGGGTAGCGGCAATACCGTCCATCTCCGGAGTCGGATCCTTGAGAATGAGGGCGTAGCTCACCAAGTAGGACGTGTTGGCATCAGAATTGAAGGCGTCGATCCGGGCCAGCGTGGCATCGGTGTAGCGACCGTAGAACTGGTAGTGCCGACCGTTGCGTTCCGCCGCCATGTCCTTTCGCAACTGGGCCAGTGCGTCTTGCGTCACCGGATCCAGCGCCTTGATGCGGGGATCTTCAGTCGGCAGATCGATCCACGACGGTGGCAGTTCGTTGCTCCCGGCCAGTTGGGTCGGCTGAGGCGTAGCGCAGCCACTGAGCAGGACACCGACCAGCACAAACAGCGATGGGCTTCGCATCATTGGCATCTCCGACGAGCCTCCTTGGGGAGGGAAACTGTATCAAATCCGCGCCGTGCGGCCCGCCCCGGCT
>SYPI01000154.1 GCA_005804005.1 Planctomycetia bacterium | reverse complement strand
TATGGGAAGTGCAGTAGCGATCTTTCGATGCTAACTCTGCATTGTGGGCACCCGACCCATCCGCCCCCAGCGCTTCAGGCAGCAGGCGGTGCCGACCAATCCGGCGGGAATGGCCACCGCCGCCTCCGCGGCGCTCTCGAGTACCGCCAGTTGCAGAAAGAGCGTTGGCACATCTAATGAGTCCGCCCCCGACAGCCGCGCGGCCACGAATGCCACCGCCGCTTCACGGAATCCCACTCGGCCAATCGGGTTCATGGCCATCACCAGCGAGGCAGTGCCGAGCACAACCGCGTCGCGCGCCGGGAGATCGATTCCCAGAATGCTGGCTGCCGCGGTCATGCGGATTATCCAAGCGGTGATGTCCACCAGACGCAGGCCCACCGCAGCGGCAACCGTCGGCGTGCTGTCCATGATTCGCTCCGCGCCTTGGAGTCGTGAGCGCAGGAACCGCCACTTCCCCGGGTGGCCGCAGAGCCATGTCCCAACCACCGCCAGCACCAGCAGCACCGCGCCCCAACTGAGACTGAGCGGCTCAAGCACCATCGATGGCAAGGCAATCATCACCAGCGCCGCCAGCGTGGTGAATGCGGCGAAGAAGAGCCAGGCCAGTGCGGGAACAGCCGCCATGCCATCCACACGGATGTGGAACAGCACCCGGGCCACCATCCCGGCTCGGAGCGGGGCGTAGTTCAAGAATGTCGCGGCGGCATTTACCGCCTGCAGGTCAAACATTCCCAGCGGGCGCATCGGTCGGGCAGTGATCCAGAAGATGAGTCCGTTGAGGAATAGGGTGGTAAGCGATGCTCCCAACAACAGCACCACGGCGCCCGGCTCGGCGTGGCGCAGGCCGCTCCAGTCACCGCGGCTGATCGCGGCCCAACAGCACCAGCCGATCAATCCAAGGCCGATCGCCGCCCCGAGGAGCCGCACCAGCAGCAGCAGGGGGCCGGAGGCCGGCGCCGACTCGCGCATCCGGCTGGGCCCGCGCCAACGTTCGCGCATGATCACCCACAGCGCCCGTAGCCCGTCGCGCGGGCGGATCTTCTTTCCCGCCGCAATGGATCGTGCCGCGTAACTCACCGGCACCTCCGCGATCGGCACACCTTGGCGGGCCAGCGCCGCAGTGATCTGCGGTTCGATGCCGAAGCGGGCTTCATCCAACTCCGGCAGTATGCGCCGCAGCATGACCACGGGCACAGCTTTGTAACAGCACTCCATGTCGGCCAGCCGATACCCAGTCGCCAGATTGCTGGCTCGGGTGATCAGCCCGTTTACCCAGCGGTGCGCGGTGCGTTTGAACCCAGCCGTGTCGTTGCCACTATGCCAGCGGTTGCCGAATGCAGCGCGTCCCGGCCCGAAGGAATCCTCAAGCGCCGCCACTAGCCGGGCGTAATCGGCGGGGTCGTATTCCAGATCGGCATCCTGAATCACTGTCGCATCGCCGGCAGCGGAAGCGAGCAGCACATGAGTGAAGCCGGTGATGACCGCCGCGCCCTTCCCCCGATTCACCCCGTGCTTCAGCAAGGTCAGTCGCTGAGGGTGCTCCTGCGCCAATCGCTCGGCCACCGCGCCAGTGTCGGCGTGGGACGCATCATCAATGAGCACCACATGCAGCGACCATCCCGGCGGCAGGCGCACCGCCAGCACCTGGGCCACGCATGGTGCCAGCGTCTCGGGCTCGTTGAAGCAGGGGATTACCGTGTAGAGCGTGGGCACGAGTGTCTCACGCCCAGCGTAGATGCTTCCCGATCAGGGGTGCTTGCCGATCGACTCGCGCATTCCGGTATCGGCCTGCATGTTCTTCATCCGGTAGAAGTCCATGATGCCGAAGTTGCCGCTGCGGAACGCCTCGGCCATGGCCTTGGGAATCTCGCTCTCGGCCAGGATCACCAGCGCCCGATTCTTCTGGGCCTCAGCGTTGAACTCAGCCTCCTGAGCAATGGCCGCCGCGCGGCGCTGCTCGGCATGGGCTTGGAATCGCTTGGTGTCGGCTTCGGCCTGAGCCTGTTGCAACTTGGCGCCGATGTTCTCGCCCACATCCACATCGGCGATGTCGATTGAGAGAATCTCAAAAGCTGTTCCAGAGTCGAGCCCCTTGGCCAGCACAGTCTTGGAGATGGTGTCGGGGTTGGACAGCACCGCCTTGTGATCGAGGCTGGAACCGACAGTGGAAATGATGCCTTCGCCAACGCGGGCGATGATGGTTTCCTCGGTGGCACCGCCGATGAGCCGGGAGATGTTGGTGCGTACGGTGACGCGGGCCCGCACCTTCAACTGGATGCCGTCTTTGGCCACCGCATCGAGGGTCTGCTTGCCACTGGAAACGCTGGGGCAGTCGATCACCTTGGGATCGACCGAAGTCTTCACGGCATCGAGGATGTCTCGGCCGGCCAATTCGATGGCGATGGCCCGGTCCCACGGCAGTTCCACCTGTGCTTTGGCGGCGGCGATCATGGCCCGCACCACGCGGGTCACGTTGCCGCCGGAGAGGTAGAGCGCCTCCATGCGATCCGTCGCCATGTCCAGACCGGCCTTCTTGGCGCTGATGCGGTTGAGCACGATCAAGTCCGGCTGCACCTTTCGCAGGCGCATCATGATCAGGTCAAGCAGACCGACGGGTGCCCCGGAGAGCATCGCCTGCACCCACAACTGCAGGTACTGCCCGACTACCAGGAGGAAAATCAGGCCGACTAGGCCGAGGAATCCGATGCCTACCCAGCCCCACACGGTGATTGCCAAAGTTGTCTGTGTCATGGCGACAGAGGATACCTGAACCACGGGCTGTTCATTCGGAGCCGCTGCCGCCGCTGCTGCACTGACGCACCCGCAACTGGCCGTCCACTTCGTCGATCACTTCCACTGACTGCCCGGCTTCAATGAACCCGTTTTCGGCCAGCGCGT
>SYPI01000153.1 GCA_005804005.1 Planctomycetia bacterium | reverse complement strand
TGCACGCGGTCGGCCTCGCTGAGTCCGGCCGCCGCAGCGGCGGTGGTCAGATCGACCGCCGCCAGTCCGGCGCGGATCGGTTCGGCGCTGCCGAGCCGAAGCAGTTCACGGCGGCGATTGGCGCCCTGCCACTGGAGCCGCACTGGACTGTCGGCATCAGACATCGCCGCAGTGGAGATGTCGCCGTAGAGGTGCTGCTCGAGGGTCATGATCTGGTCGAAGGCGGTCTGTCGCGCCGTGAAAAACGGCTCGACTTGGCTGGCTTTCAGGGAGGCCGGGCCTGATTCACCCGGGTTGCGCAGCGACTCCGCCACCGCATTCGCCTTCTCGCCCTCAGCGCGATACTCCTCGTACAGGGCCCGACCGATCGCCTGAGCATCCTCGCTAGCACCCAGTTGGGCGAGTTGGTCCGCCAGCACGGTATCGGTGATGAGCGGAATGGCGCCCGGAGGACCGAACGAGCCCGCGAATTGGTCGCCGGAATCATCGCTCATGCCGATGGTGATTCCGTCCAACCCCAGACCATCGGCATTGAAGGTGAAACCGCCACCGCTGATTTCCACGGCGGCGCTGCTGCCCACCGCAAGGCTTACTACTTGTCCGCCAACCGCGCCCACCCATTCGCCGGCCTCTAGGCCCGCAGTGGTTTCGATGGCAACGGTGGCCACCACCGGCATGCTCGCCCCTGACAGAACAATCTCGGTGCCAGCCGCCGCGGGCTGTTCAGCGCGGGCCGCAGTGATGGCCTGCCAATCGATGCCCAGAAGTTGCTCGATTGACCGCCGCATTTCACTGCTGGCGGCGCTCAGTTTGTCCAGCCGCTCCGTTTGCTCATTTCTGAGCGCGGCGTCCTTTCCACCGATCTCGAACATGAACATGTCTCCCTGGCTGGGCCGCTCGTCGGCGGCGTCCATGCACTCGCTGATGGTCGTCTCGAAAGTGTTCCACCAGGAGTTCTCCAAAGCGCTGATCGCCTTGGTCTGCTCCGGCGTCTGCGTCACGCCATGGACATGCTCGAGGAAGCTCCGCTCCTGCCCACCATCGGGGAGCATCCCATAGCACTGCTCAATCGCCTCGCCGAGTAACCGGATGCTTTGAGTTCGGGGAAGCATGGTCCGCATCTGGTCGACTGCCTCGCGGTACTGGCGACGCAGGTTGCGGGTTGCCTTGTTTAGTTCAGCATTGGCCTGATCCATGTACTCCCTCACCGCGGTCAGGTGCTGCATGAAGTCAGCGGCATTGGCCAGCTGGGGCTGAGACTCACGGGCCTTGGCTAGAACAGCGAGCGAATCAATCTGCAATCTAGCGGCGCGCTCCAGAGCCGGGGTGGCGTTGGCCTCCCAGGCAATCAGCGCCAGATCGATCTGTTGGCGAAGTTCGGGGGTCAGCTCCGCGGCGGTGGCCACCTCGCTGAGTTCGGCGCTGCCTCGACCATTCGACACAATGGCGAAGGCGGCGCGACGCCGCCACTTCTCGCCCAAGCGGGCAACCGCCGGGCGTTGGCCCGGTTCGACCAGAGCGGTCAGGTCAGCGACCAGCGTCGCATCCAGTCCAAGCATGCGTGTGAACAGCCCGCGGCGTCGGTCAGCGAACGCCTCCTGCACAGCTGCCGACGCATCGGCATCCCGCGAATCCCACTCAGCTAGGAACTTGGCAACTTCGGCATCCCGGAGCACCTTCCATTCGGCCAGATAGCGCTCAAGTGCGGCGAAGGCGCCCGGCAGCTGGGCTTCGGTCAGGCCCACCTCGGCGGCGCCAGCCTGCAACGCGGCGCTGGAGAGCGGGTCGGGAAGCACCCCGCGGGTGCCCTGAGCGACGGCCGTGGGGCCGGTCATAAGGAGGCCAATCGTGGCTATCAGGATTGCCCGCGGTGCCGTTGGAAGCTTCATAATCCGGCCATGCTAACTGCCATGCCGATTGATCTTGCCTTGAATGCTCGAAGCGGCAATACTCAGCGACTCACCACGGAGTAGCCACCGAGATGCCATTTGATTCCGCTATCAACGCCCGGGCCATCGAACTGAATCGCCTCCTGCTGGAAACCTGTGCTGCAGGCGCTGGAATGGCTCCGGCATCTTCCATGGCCGTCGGCCACCTAACCAATGTCTTGCTGCGCAGCGTGATGCGTTGGGATCCAAGTTCACCATCGGGCAAGTCCGCTGACCATCTGGTCTGTTCTGATTCGCGCCAGGCGCTGGCGGGACTGGGTGTCTGCGTTGGGCTCGGCGTCACCCTTGCCGGCACATCCGGTGGCGGGGTACCAGTTACCAAGAACGACCTGCTCGCCTTGGGAACCGGCGCCTCACTTCTGGGACGGGCTCTGGAGTGCGGCGGCCTGCCAATCAGCGTGACACCGGCTGGCGCGGTCGGCTGCACACTGGCCCTAGCCTGCGGCATGGCCTTGGCGGAGCGGCGTGCTGGAAGTTCCAAGCGGATCTTCTGCCTGCTCAATGAGGAAGACATTCACGCCGGGGCGACTTGGGATGCGCTGGCGCTGTTGCGTTCCCAGCGGCTCGACAATCTGTTCGTGATCTTCTGCGTGGCGCGGCCCGACAAGAACGCCACCATTGTGGCAACTACGCCCTCGCTGGCGCAGCGCCTCGAGGCGATTCAGATTTCGGCCAAGGTCATCGATGGACACTCTCCCAAGGCGATCAGTGCCGCGCTTGAGCCGACTCCGGTGCGCAGCAGCCTGAGCAGCACCGGCCGCGGGGTCATCATCGCGCAGACCATGTCAGGTTGGGGGGCGGCTTCCATTCAAGGGCCAGCGTGGGCGGAAGGTGTGCCCACCGGCGATCGACTGAAGAAGGCGTTGGCCGAATTGGCCACCACACAACTGCAACTGTGCAGTGCGCTGACCCGCGGAACGGAGATCCGTCCGACCCCGCCAGTCGTTGAAGTGGTCCAATCTCCTGCGACTGGCGCCATCCCGACCTTCGAGGCGGCCATGAAAGCATCGGACATGGCCACGGTGCTGGCTCGTGGCACCTGCGCGCCGTGGGCGGGGTTCGCTCTGGCGGCCCGGGCCCTGATGCGCACGCGCGGCGATGTCTTCGCGATCGAAGTGGAGAGCACCAACAGCGCGACGCGACTGGCCAATGATCGCGCCTTGGCCGGATGCTCGTTCACCGTTCTCATGGCCGGTCCGGCGCAAGTGGCGCTGGCCGCCGGCTTGGCCAGTGGTGGCGGCACAGCGTTCTGCACTGTTGGTGCCGATTTGGTCGGGCGCTGCCTCGGGGCATTCGAGGCGTTTGCCCGCGCTGGCTCGGCGGTGAAACTGGTGGTGTGCAACGCGGCACTCTGGAACGGCGCCGGAAGTTCAGCGGCCAGTTCCTGCGCTGCGACTGCGGTCGGCCGCGCCTTGTCAACCCTGCAGACCCCGCTGGGTGGACCAGCCTGCACGCTGATTCAGCCCGCCGATGCCAGTTCAGCTTTCGCTCTCGGTCTGGCGATGGCCAGTCGCGATGGAGCCTGTCTGATGCGCCTCTCCGGCGCGGAGTGTGAGATCCTCTATCCCGAACCCGCCACGCTGCGTCTGGGTCAACCGGAGCGAATGGTGGAGGGGCGCGACATCCTGCTGGTCGCCTCGGGCTCAATGGTGCACGAATGCAATGCAGCCATCGAAGCGCTCGACAAGCTCGGGGTGGATGCCACGCTGGTTGATCTGCACTCCCTGCCGATGGAGGAGGAGACCATGCTTGATTTGGCTAACCGCAATGAGGGTCGAGTGCTGGTGATTGAGGATTGTGTCGGTGGGGCCAGCGGCCCGGCCCTGGCCGATGCCTGTGCGGCATCGGGCGATGGATTCACCGTGGTGCAGTTGCATCCCAAGGTGACGGTGCGCGCCACCAGCGATCACGAGTCGCGGTTGAATTCCTGCGGGCTTACTGCGGGTCAGATCGCCGCGCGCGCGGCGGACATGCTCGGCGTGCGGAACTGATGGTGTCGGTTCGGGGGTGGCCGCTACCAACCGCGGCGGGGGGCCGTCGGCAGCAGCGGTGCTGACGGAGTGCCGCGAAAACCCTTGGCCACCAGGAAAATCTCCACACTTTCGGCGCGGGAAGCCTTGGGCTTGAACCCCTTGCACTCATCGAACTCAGCGGTGGTGCGCTTCAGGAGTGTCGGATACTCGCCACCCTCGTACACCTTCATCGCCAGGCTGCCGCCAGCGCGCAGCCAGGCGCCTAGTCGGTCGAGCAGGGCATGGCAGAGGGCGATGCTTCGCAGGCTGTCGCCGCCGGGATCACCGCTGGTGTCGGGGGCCATGTCGCTGAGCACCACATCGAATGGCTGGCCACCGAAGGTCTGCAGGTCGAGGTCGCGGAGGTCGGCCTCCATTAAGCGCACCTGCGGCGGCATGCCCTGTGGGTCGATCGCTTTGAGGTCAACTCCAACCACGGTGCCACGCGCTCCGACGATTCGTCCGGCCACCTGTGTCCATGAACCCGGCGCTGCACCAACATCGAGCACTCGCATGCCGGGGCGCAGCAGACGGCGCTTCTCCTGGATCTCCAGCAATTTGTAGGCCGCGCGGGAGCGATACCCCTCAGACTTGGCCTTGTGGAAAAAGTGATCTTGAACCTGTTTCACGGCTTCGAGACTCCCAGACCGTTGGCCTCCAGATAACTCCTCATTCCTGAGTTGAACCGCAGTGTTGCCAGTGGCACCAGTGTGCCGTGATCAAGTCCTCCGACGATGTCGATGAAGCCGTCGCCTGGCAGCGGTGTCTCACCAGGCGCCAACGCGGCCGCATTGCGGGCGGTGACCTGCTCCTTGAGCCGACCCACTGCCCGTTCCAGATAGAAGGAGTCGCGCGAGCCACACAGCAGGTGAACCCGCTGCGCCAGCACAGGCGCTAACCGCGGCCAATCGCGCTCCACCAGCCTAGAGATGTCGAATGCGCTCCACGCTTGCGCCGACTCCCGGTCGATCACTCCACTGCGCGGGTTGTAGAGCCGTCGCGGCAGGCCGCCGACGCCGCGGGGTGAGAACATCGCCGCCCAGGCATCCCACTGCTCGCCCGAAGCGCCTTCAGGTGAGAGCACTCGCTCCATGGAGATCTCATCCCGATTGGTCATGCGCACCAAGTCGACGGTCCGGCCGCTGGTGCGAAACGACGGGCGTTCGTTGCCCTGCGCATCGGTGAAAATGTTGGCATCGGCATAGATGTCACAGGTCTGGAAGGCGT
This sequence comes from Planctomycetia bacterium, assembly GCA_005804005.1. Classification (GTDB taxonomy): domain Bacteria; phylum Planctomycetota; class Phycisphaerae; order Phycisphaerales; family SM1A02; genus SYPI01. The sequence continues at coordinate 4,455 of SYPI01000153.1, read as the reverse complement.
GAAAGTCGACCGGGTCGGGGGCGCTTGACCAGCAACCGCCGAAAAACTCCGGGTGCTTCAGCATCAACCACAGGCTCGCCCAGCCGCCCGATGAGTGGCCGGTGAGCAGCCGCGCCTTCGGTTCGGCGATCAGCCGGAATCGCTGCTCGAGTGCCGGGATGAATTCGGTGGTCAACGCCTCAGCGCGGGGCCCATTACCGTCACTGTCGGCAAAGCCGTGGTGCCCGAGTGGACCGTTCGGATCAAGTACCACCCAGACCGCCTGCGGCAGCACCGAAACCAGCGCCTCCTGCCGCACATGTCGAGCCAGAGCGATGGCCATGGTGTGGTCGCCGCCGAAGCCGGGAATCACGAATATGGTCGGCCAGTGACGGCGGACATGATTGACATCGTCGTAGCCGATCGGGAAGACCACGCCGGCCCGCTGCACGATGCTCTGGCCCAGCGCCTTGGTGAGTCGTTCGCTGGGCAGGGTGATCCACTTGATCCCCTCGACATCAGGTGGCGGTGGTTCATCAGGAATCACCCGGTCAAGGGTCATCGTCAGCGATTCGGCTCGGCCAGCCTGCAGCTCCACCCGTTGCACTCCGGAGATCAGATTGCCCGGGGCCCGGTGTCCGGGCTGACTGCGGTTGCGGTCGAACACCGCCTGAATCTCGAAGCAGCCACTGAGTTCGTCAATCGGAACCGGGAATGACTCGGCGCGCGGCCCGATCACCACGCCCTGCGTGGGGCTGAGGCGAGCGGCGGCGACCGAGTACATCGGTTGCGGAGCCTCAAAGAACGGCGCTTCGATCGGATTGCCATCGAGGTCGGCATCGCAATCCTTCAGCAGCAGTATCACTCGGCCAGCGCGCCCCAGAGCTTCAAGGGTGGCCTCCATTTCTGGGGCAACGGAGATGAGAACCGAGTCGGCCGGCGGCGCATCCTGAGTGAGCGCCTCGGAGGCGAGCAGCCCGGCGCTCAGCAATGCGAAGGCGACACCCATGCATCGATGTTAGGGGCCAGTATCGGCGGAGGGGCACTCAAGACTCGCGGCAATGCGCCTACACTCGCCCACCCATGCTCGATTTTCTCCGCCACGGTCTGATGAAGGGGGCGCGCCAGACCGGCGCCATTGCCCCCAGCGGCGCGGCACTGGCTCGGGCTATGACCGCATCACTCCGCGCCGCCCGCGGTCCGCGGCGGGTCCTGGAGGTCGGTCCCGGAACCGGAGCCGTCACCGGGCACATTCTTCGCGAACTGCGCGGCGGCGACTCCTTCGATCTGGTCGAACTCAATGCCGAGTTCTGCCGCATTCTTGAGGGGCGCTACTTGGCACCGTTTCGGGGGCGCTTGCCACAAGTGCCAGTATGCCTGTTTGAGGGCGCGGTTGAGGATGTCGAACTCGAGTCGGGCTACGACTTCGTCTTGTGTGCTTTGCCATTCAACAACTTTTCGCCGACGCTGATGCGCAGCATCCTGCGCCGGCTGATCAAGTTGACCCGCCCCGGCGGCGAACTGTGCTTCTTTGAGTACGCCCTGCTGCGCAGCATCAAATCGCCGCTGGCCAGTCGCGCCGCGCGGGAGCGGATTCGGCGCATCGACGCCACAGTCCGCGCGCTGCGGCGGCGGCTGGTCAGTGATCGGGAACTGGTCCTGCGCAATGTGCCACCGGCCTATGCGGTGCGGCTGCGAACCCCGGCCGCCTGATGACCAGACTCAACGACAACTTCCTGAAGCTGCGCGCCGGGTATTTGTTTCCGGAGATCGCCCGCCGAGTCGAGGCGTTCTCGGTGGCGCATCCGCAACTGGCGCCCCGCATCGTCCGCGCCGGCATCGGCGATGTGACTGAACCACTGCCCGCGGTGGCTATCAGCGCCCTCCATCGGGCGGTCGACGACCTGGGGCGGCGCGAAACATTCCACGGATACGGTCCACCCACTGGCCTGCTCAGTGTGCGTCAGGCGATCGCCGAGGGTGACTTTCGCAGTCGCGGCATTGCCGTAGATGATGACGAGATCTTCCTATCCGATGGGTCCAAGCCCGACTGCAGCGCGGTGCTGGAGATCCTCGGCTGTGGCAACACCGTGGCTGTGACTGACCCGGTGTACCCGGTCTATGTCGACACCAATGTGATGGCTGGCAACACCGGCGCGGCGCGCGCCGAGGGCGGGTACGAAGGAATCGTCGCCATTCCCACCAGCGCCGCCACCGCCTTTGCCGCCGAGCCGCCCGAGCAGCGAGTCGATGTGGTCTATCTCTGCTCGCCTAACAATCCGACCGGCACGGTTCTCAGCCGGGCGGCACTGGAACGCTGGGTCGAATGGGCGCGCCGCCACGAGTCGATCATTCTCTTCGACGCCGCATATGAAGCCTTCATCCGCGACGGCTCACTGCCGCGCTCCATTTTCGAAATCGCCGGCGCGCGCGAATGCGCCATGGAATTCCGATCGTTCTCCAAGAACGGCGGATTCACCGGATTGCGCTGTGGATACACGGTGCTGCCGAAGTCGCTGCAGGCCCGGGCTGCTGACGGCTCGCGCCACGCACTGCACGCCTTGTGGACGCGCCGCTGGAGTACCTGCAGCAACGGCGTGTCGTACCCGGTGCAGCGAGCTGCCGAGTCGCTTTACACCGCTCCGGGTCGCGCTCAGACGCGCCAGCTCATCGATTTCTACCTGGGAAATGCGGCACTGCTGCTAGCGGCCTGCGAGGGGCTCGGGATGCGGGCGTTTGGCGGCGTGAACGCGCCGTATGTCTGGGTGGAGTGCCCGGCTGGCGTGAGCAGCTGGCAGGCCTTCGACGCGCTGCTCACTCAGGGTCAACTGGTGGTGACACCCGGGGCCGGGTTCGGGCGCTGCGGCGAGGGGTACTTCCGCATCTCGGCATTTAACAGCCGCGCTAATGCCGAGGAAGCTGGGCGAAGACTGGCCGTGCTCACCGCCGCGACTGCCGCGACCCGCTGAGTCGCCCTACTTCGCCGCGCTATGCGACAGGCGCTCCAGCAGGTCATCGACGGCCGCCCGCAACTGCGCGTCAGTCCCGGCCGCCTCGTCCTGTGGGGTCTGCTCAACGACTACATCCGGCATGGCGCCGTGATTCTCCATGTCAGTTCCATCGGGCAGGTACCAGCCGCGCCCGGGGAGGCGCACTGATGTGCCGTCGAGCAACGATGTGCCGCCGGTTGAAATCACTCCGCCGTAGGTTTGCTGTCCCACCAGCGTGCCGCGCTTCAGCGTCTTGATGGCGTGGGCAAAGATCTCGGCGTTGGAGAAGCTCTTCTCGTTGCACAGCACCGAGATGGGCAGGGTGCATCTCTGAATGAAGAGCCGGTCCTGCGGGTACGAGTCGGTCTGGGCCATGTCTCCGCCGCGCGGGATGGCGTAGGCGTGCGGCTGGACCATCAGTGAGGCCAGCAACAGGTCGGCGGTCGATCCGCCGCCGTTGTTGCGGACATCGATGACCAGTCCATCCTTGCCAGCCGCTGCGGCGTAGAGATCGCGTTCGTACTCATCCAACTGCAGTTGGCCCATGCCTGCGATGTGGATGTAACCCAGCCGTCCACCCGACCACTCATTCACCAGTTGGGCGTTTCGCACCTGATCGCGGCGGTAGGCCAGCCGCGAACACTCGCCGCTGCTCACTGGCTCGACGATCGTCTCGATAGTGAGGGGCTCGGCGTCAGGCCCGGTGCGACGCAGTGAGACCACCGTTTCGCGGCCGATCCGTCCGCGCAGGGCCATGTCGACGGTGGACGACCCGGCGACGCTCTCAAACTCGATGGCGGTAATCACATCGCCAAGGCGGATCTCGGGCTTGGCGGTGGCGGCCGGTCCCTCGGGGAGGATGCTGGCCACTTCAAACCCGTCAGCCACCGGCTTGGTCTGCACGCCTAGGCGGCCCTGAGATGGCCGACCGAGGGCGTCTCCAGCCGGCGAGTGCACTCCAGTGTGGCTGGCATTGAGTTCGCCCAGTAGTCGGTTGGCCACATCGTCGAACTCCTCGCCGGTGCGGGCGCGCTGGGCCAACTCCAGATACTGCGCGGTCAGGTCGGCCCACGGCAGGTCTTTCATGGTCTGGTGATAAAAGGTCTGATCCATGATGCGGGCCATCTCCAGAAACTTCTGCCGGGACAGTTCCCGCCGGTCGTACTCGACGGTCGCGTCCACCTCGGTCGACTTGGCCTCGCCGCCGCTGATCGGCTGAATCTGCCCCTTGCCGCCACTGAGCAGCACCACTGAATCACCAGCCAGATTCAGGCCGCACACCTCGGCGCGTGCGCCAAGTTTTTTCTCGTCGGTGCCGTCGAGCTTCACGCTTAGGAGCGCCCCCGGCGCCGCGCCGCCGGTGAACACAACGCGCTCACCAGAACCGGACAGTTCCAAGTTGCCCTCGTTGCCAGCCATGCTGGTGACGCGCACCATGCGGCGGTAGGCATCGTCGAGACTCCACTGCGGCGGGTCGGAAGCCTTG
>SYPI01000013.1 GCA_005804005.1 Planctomycetia bacterium | reverse complement strand
TGGTCGATCTCATCGAGCAACAGACTGCCAACGACGCCGACTGGGAAGATCTCACCGGCGGCAAGCACCGCATCATGCCCTACAACCTGAGCCTGCTGATTGTGACCACCACTCCCAAGGTGCACCGTCAGATCGACGGGCTGCTCTCGCAGCTGCGCACGATCCGGGCCATCCAGATCAACATTGAGGCCCGGCTGCTTACGGTCGATAGCGAGTGGTTCGAGCAGATCGGCATCGACTTCGACATCTACTTCAACAGCAACCCCGGCATGTACGACTTCGCTCGGGATCAGGACCCTAACTTCCAGCTGCGCGACTTCTTCTTTCAGCCGTCGGTTGGTGCTGCCAATCCGAATCCGAATGTCGGCCGTCTCAAGGCACCAATCGTGTTCCAAGGGCAGGGGCAGACTCTGGCTGGCGCCAATGCCACCGCCTCGGGAAATGCCAACGGCACCACTGCTGCTGGCAGTTCGGACATCACGTACAACCAGTTCCCGCCCACCAACGGCGGGTTCTACAACCCGATCGGCGTCCGCAAGGCTGGCGACACCTACGGCAATCTCTACAACAGCAACGGCCTCGGGCCGGTGAACGTGCAGCAGGAAGGCCTGCCGCTGATCAACACCCTCGGCGTTGCAGGCTTGAGTTCATTCGGTCTGGCTGCGCTGGCTACTCCGGCCCTGACCACCACCTTCACCTATCTGGACGATGTGCAGGTGGATCTACTGGTGCAAGCCACAACCGCCGATCAGCGGACAGTTGGCCTCAACGCCCCGCGCCTGACCCTGTTCAACGGGCAACGCTCCTGGATTTCGGTGGCGCGGGCGATTTCGTATGTCTCCAACGCCACGCCAGTCGCCGGCGACGGCAGCGGTGGATTCGCCCCGCAGATCGGCATCGTTTATGAAGGCTTCGTGATCGATGTCGAGGCGGTGGCCTCGGCCGACCGTCGCTATGTGACGATGAATGTGCAATTCGGCCTGAACTCGAACGTCAAATTCACGCCGGTGGTGGTCGGCGGCGCCGTGGCTGGCGGCGGACTTGATCCGCGGGCAGGCGACTTCCAGACCACGATTCAGCTGCCGTCTTTCGACGGTACACAGATCAACACCACAGTGTCGGTACCGGACAAGGGCACCATCCTGCTCGGTGGAGCCCGCAAGCTCCAAGACATCGAGATCGAAGTCGGTGTGCCGGTGCTTTCCAAGATCCCCTTCATCAATCGCTTCTTCACCAACCGACTGAACTCCAAGGATGAGTCCAATATGCTCCTCCTGGTGCGGCCGGAGATTCTGATCCAACAGGAAGCTGAAGATGAGCTCTTCCCGGATCTGCGCAATCGGATCGGTGACGCCGCCGCCGGCTTCTGAACCTAGGAGGTCTGATAGATGAGCAAGGAGCAGTCGCAGCTTAGGGTCACGGATCTCGACGGGGTCACGCGCTTCGAGTTCGTAGATCGCGACATCCTTGATGAGGCCAGCATCCGGTCCATCGGCGAGGAAATGCTGACCAGGATTGAGGCCGCTGCCAAGCCGCGGGTCGTCATCACCTTCCAAAATGTCGAGCACCTATCCTCGGCGGCGCTGGGCACGCTCATCACCGTCAGCAGCGCGGTGAAGAAGAAGGGCGGCCAACTGTGCCTCTCGGACATCAAGCCGTCCATCCTTGAGGTCTTCCGGATCACCAAGCTGAACCGCGTGTTCACTATCCACCCGACCGCCGCCGAGGCGGTCAAGAGCCTCGCCTGAGGGCTACCCCATGGGGGCTTCCCCAGCAAAGGCGAGCCAGTGGAGCGGCAAGCTGCACCCGCGCCGCGATGAGGTGGAGGCGGCTCAGGTGTTGCTGGCGGGGGCTCTGACTGCCCACAACTTCGATGAGGCCATCTGCTTCGCGGTGCGGCTGGCGCTTGAAGAGGCACTGGTGAACGCTTTCCGCCATGGCAATCGGGATGACCCAACCAAGCACGCGCTGGTGGATTGGTCGATCACGGACGACGAGGTGACAATTCAGGTGACCGATCAGGGCAGCGGCTTTGATCCCGGCAGCGTCCCCGACCCGACCGCTGAGGAGAACCTGGAGATTCCCTCGGGCCGCGGCATCATGCTGATGCGGGCCTACATGACCGAGGTGGAACACCTAGCGCCGGGCAACATGGTGCGCCTGGTTTACCGGCGCAAACAGTCGTGAGCGACAAACCGCTGCGTTGCGCGGTAATCGGGGCGGGCCGCATGGGCAAGCACCATGCCCGACTCTACGCCCGCACTCCCGGTTGTGAGCTGGTCGCCGTGGTGGACCCGCGCGCCGATCGCGCTGGCCCGATCGTGGAGGAGTGGGGCGGTCTGGCGTGCACGACGGTCGATGAACTTCCCGAGGGAGTCGACTGCGCCACCGTCTCCACTCCGACGGCAACTCATCTGGCAGTGGTGGAAGCTCTGCTGGCCCGTCGGGCCCACTGTCTGGTGGAGAAGCCGCTGGCGCCGACGGTTGATGAAGCTCAGCGGATTGCCGAGGCGGCGGCCCGCAGCGGCTGCGTTCTTCAGGTTGGCCATGTGGTGCGCTACGACCCGGTGATGATGGCCATCCGCGAGTTGAAGATCGTTCAGCCGCGCTTCGTCGAGGTTGACCGCATCAGCCCGATGACCTTCCGTTCCGTGGATGTCGGGGTAGTGCTGGACATGATGATCCACGATCTCGATGTCCTGCTGATGCTGATGGGCAGCGAGCCGGAGGAGATTCACGCCAATGCCGTGTCGGTGCTGGGCGAGGCCGAGGATGTCTGTAATGCCCGCCTCATCTTCCCGGCGGCCCACGGCCAGGTGCGCGCCGTGGCCAATGTGACCGCCAGTCGGCTGGCGTTGAAAACCGAGCGCAAGATGCGGGTGATCGGCGAGGACATCTATGTCAGTGCCGACTTTGCTGAACGACGCGGCACGGTGGTCCGCAAAGGGGCCAATCAGGCGCGACTCACCGAGATTCGTCAGGCATTGCGCGAAGGCCAGGATCTGTCCGGACTCGACTACCGCGAACTGGTGCAGATCGAGGAGCTGGTGGTGGGTGCGGGCGAACCGCTGCGGCTGCAGTTGGACGACTTCCTCGATGCGGTTCGCAGCGGCCGCCGCCCGACGGTGGATGCGCAGGCCGGCTTTGCCGCCGTGCGCACTGCCGAGCGCATCGTCGCCGCAGCGCGCTCCGCAGGCGCGCGGATGGTCTGATGCGTCTCCCACGGTTGCTTGGCTCGCACCTCAGTGCCGCCGGGGGCTTGGTCGAGGCGGTAGCTCGATCGCAACCGGCCCAGTGTGCCGCTCTGCAGGTGTTCACTCGCAATCAGCATCAGTGGCGTGGTCGGCCGTTGAGTGCCGATGAAATCGCTGCTTGGCGGCAGGCCTTGCGCTGGCGCGGTTGGAACGATGGCCGCGCGCGGGTCATCAGCCACGCCAGCTACTTGATCAATATCGCCTCGCCCAGCGCCGAGGCTCGCTCGCGCAGCATCCGCGCCCTGCGCGAGGAACTGGAGCGATGCGAGGCGCTGGGAATCGGTGGGGCGGTGCTGCACCCCGGCGCGCATCTGGGACAGCGGCCACCGGAGCGGCGTCAGGCCCTCGGCGCCGCACCGACCACCGACGAGGCTGCGGGCATCGCCCGGGCGATCGACTCGCTAGATGCAGTTCACGCAGCCTTGCCCGGCGTTCGCGCTCGCACCCTGCTGGAAACAACCGTCGGGGCTGGCACCACCCTAGGCGGGATCTTCGCCCATCTGTCGCGGATCGCCAACGGCGTGCGAGAGCCGGAGCGGATCGGGTTCTGCATCGATTCCTGCCATGTGACCGCCGCTGGCTACGACATGTCCACCGACGAGTCGGCGGCGCGGGTAATGGAGGAACTGGTCCGGGTGTGCGGGCTGGCCCGCGTCGGCGCAGTGCACTTCAATGACTCGGTGGGCGCTTGCGGAAGCCACCGTGATCGGCATGCCCACATCGGTGAGGGCACCTGCGGCGCGGCCTGTTTCCGCGCTATTCTGTGCGCGAAAGAGCTGGCGGATGTGCCGATGATTCTTGAGACCCCCAAGGGCGGCGGCCTTGACGGACACGAATGGGACAGGCGAAACCTCAATCTACTGCGCGCCCTGGAACAACCGGCATGAGTTGGGCCTCGCGATGCTTGGTTGTGGCGCTGAGCAGCACGGCGTTCTTGGGCGGTTGCAAGGCATGGTTCCGCAAGCCAGCGGCCAGCCCAGCGGCGGCGGCCGCAGTATCGGCTCCGGCGGTGCCGCTGGTGCCAACTGCCCCAGAGCAGTCAATGCTCGATCAGGCGGAGTTGCATCTGCAGTCGGGAAGCCACGAGCAGGCCTTGGCGGAGTTCAACCAAGTGCTGGCGGAGAATCCATACCTGCCCGATGCCTGGGTCGGGGTGGGAGATGTAATGGCGGCGCAGGGCCGCTACCGCGAAGCCGAGCCCGCCTACACCCGCGCCACCGAACTTGATCCGGGAGATTTCAACGCTCAGGTTGGTCGCGGGCAGTCGCTGCTGGCGCTCGGGCGCACCGTGGACGGCATCCGGGCGATGCATCGGGCCCTGACCATCAATGGCGAGGCGGCCGAAGTGCACATCAGCATGGCCAGCGCCTATCTGGTGCTGGGCCAGCCGGAGGCGGCGGTTGGTTACGGCGAGCGGGCGGTGGCGCTGATGCCGGAGAACGCTGCGGCGCGCATCAATCTCGGAGCGGCCTACGAGCGCACCGGCAAGCCGGGCGCGGCGGCCAGTCAGTACGAGGTGGCCATGGAACTCATGCCGCCGACGCCGCAGCTCTACATCAATCTGGTGAATGTGTACGCCGCCGATGGGCGGCACGCCGAGGCGCTGAATGCCGCCCGGGAACTCTGCCGGGTGAGCCCCTCGCCGAACAGTTTCGAACGGCTCGGCTGGGCACAGTTCCGCGCCGGTGACTACGCCGCCAGCCTCGCCGCCTACCGCAGCGCGGTCGAGATGGATGCCCAGTATTGGCCGGCCTGGAACGGCATCGGGGTGAACGCCATGAACACCTGGCTGCAGTCGGCCAAGCGCGACTCCTTCGCCGCCAACGAGGCGCGCGATGCATTCCGCCGCAGCCTGCAGGTCAATCCCAATCAGCCGAAACTGGTGCGGCTGATGATGACCCACTCACTCTGACTACGGCTGACTTCCCCAAATGCCCAATGCCACACTGCTCGAATGTTTCGAATCACCTGCGGCGACGGCGTTCATCATCGAGCACATCCACGAAGAGTTCACCTCAATGTGCCCCAAGACCGGCCACCCGGACTTCGGCCGGATCACCGTGCGCTTTGAACCGGCCCAGAAGTGCATCGAGTTGAAGAGCCTCAAGCTGTACCTGCACAGCTTTCGCAACGAGGGGATGTTCTTCGAGGCCCTCGCCAACCGCATTCGCGACGATCTGGTCGCCGCGATGGCCCCGCGCTGGCTGCAGGTGGTGGCTGAGTTCCGCGGGCGCGGCGGCATCCACACTCGGGTGCTGACTGGCTCGGGGTCGGTGCCCGAGCGCTATCAACGCGGCTGACCAGTCCCCATTCAGGCCTTCAGCGAGTCTTCTTGGTTCGTTCCGGAGGCGGAGGCAGGGCGGCGGCAACTTCCGGACCGACCGCCTCAGTAAGTCGGCGCCAAGTGGCGTCGGTCAGCTCATCGCGCTCGAAGCGCAACTGGGTGAGCCGCGCGTTCATTTGCTGGTGCACCACATGTGGGGCGAGAGCTTCGGCACCCTTGCCACTGGGCAGGGCCGTACTGATGATGATGATTCCCGAGTCGGCCCCGGAGGTCTGCACCGCAGCGTTGTGCCGGGTCTCGACCATCTGGCGCATCAGGTCGCTGTAGGACTGTTCGTATTGGGCGCGGATGGCGTTTATCGCCTCAGTGGACGAACCCGCCGCCGCCCGAGCCACATCAAAGGCCGCTGAGATTCGGCGCGGGTCATTGAAAACTCCTGGGTAGGCCTGCCGTCCCCAGGCCATCTGCATGGCCGCCCGGCCTTCGGGGGAGAGTCCGGCATCCAGCTCGGCCAGTTCGGCGATATTGAACTGGGAGAGGGCATCATTGGCCTTGGCTCGCTTCCGGTCGGCTTCCCACCGCGAGCGCATCTCGCCATCGTCCATGCTCATGGCCACCTGCACATTTGCATCAGCCTGATCGCCGCGGACCTGCTGCCACTGTTCGTGAATCCGGGCATCGGCGGCGGTGATGGCCCGCAGCGCCTGCGAAACCAGCAGGTCGCGCTGGCGCAAAGCGTTCTCCAGCGCTTCCGAGTAACCACTGAGGATGCGATCGGCTTGCACGCGGTCGGCCTCGCTGAGTCCGGCCGCCGCAGCGGCGGTGGTCAGATCGACCGCCGCCAGTCCGGCGCGGATCGGTTCGGCGCTGCCGAGCCGAAGCAGTTCACGGCGGCGATTGGCGCCCTGCCACTGGAGCCGC
>SYPI01000152.1 GCA_005804005.1 Planctomycetia bacterium | reverse complement strand
CTGCGACTGGCTGCGTCGATTCCTGAGGCGCGAAGCAGAAAGAACGGACTCAACTCCTTCGGGCTGCGCCTGGCTCATTAGGTTGCAGGCATAGGAGGAATCTGCATGGAACTGCTCGATTCTGCAGGCACACGGCGGGATGTCCGAACTGAGGCAATCGATCGGCTGGTGAAGGAGGCCACGGAGCGAGGTGACATCGCCGACCGCATGTACTGGACGCTGGTCTACGACTTCGAGATGGCACCCATGACCACCAATCACGCCCAGCTCACCGAGGCGGGGGTGGTCATTCCCGAACCGGAGCTCATCAGCGAAGCGGAGGTGCCGCTGGCCCTCTGGCGGATCGTCGAGGCGCTGGCGCAACTGGACATCTACCTGCTGCACACCGATCACCTCGACGACCGGGGATTGCTGGCCCTGCTGTGCAACTCGGTTTTGGAGGAGCAAGTGCGCGACCTGCCCCCGGGATGCGGCGTTCATGAATTCATTGACGTGGCTGGGGGGGCCAATCCGGACGACCGTGAAGTTCACTTGGCGGTGTACGCCACCGACGCCGAACGAGCCGCGCACCGGCAGCGCGGGGGTCGGGTTCCTCCGCGCGCACCGCGTCGGGCCGATCGAGATCGGCACCTCCCTCGTCCGTCAGCGGCGCCCGCACGCGGAGGGCTACGATGATCACCCCGTGAGACCCGCCGAGCCCGATGACAGCATGGATCGCTGGATCGATTCCTTCGGTCAGGAGTTCGTGCGCCTCTTACCTGGTGAGTTCCTCATGGGCAGTCCGCCCGACGAGCTGGGGCGAGATGCCGATGAGGCGCAGCACGCGGTGGTGATATCGCGCAGCAGATGGATCGCCACGACCCCGGTAACGCAAGTTCAATGGATGCGTCTGATGGGGGGGAATCCCAGCCGCTTCCTAGGCGACAACCTGCCAGTGGACAGCGTTTCCTGGCATGATGCCGGGGAGTTCTGCCACCGGCTTTCGGGGTTGGACGGGGACGTCTATCGGTTGCCCACCGAGGCCGAGTGGGAGTACGCCTGTCGCTGCGGATCGACGGCGGCATTCGCCTTTGGGAAAGACCTGACTCCTGCAGCCGCCAACATCGGGCCTGAGGGATCTGCGGCGAAAGCCATCGATCGGCGCACCTCAGTGGTGCGGCGTTACCCGGCCAATGTCTGGGGCATCTTCGACATGCATGGCAATGTCTGGGAGTGGTGTGCCGACTTCTACGGTGAGTACCCGGCGGAGGTCACCCGAGATCCCTTCGGTCCGACTCGCGGGACGTATCGCGTGGTCCGCGGCGGCTCGTGGGGGCTCGGACCAGCCTGGGCCCGCAGCGCCAGCCGATACGCCGCGCCGCCGGATCGCCCAATCGACATCGGGGCCAGCGGCTTCCGCCTAGTGGTCGAACACCGCGACTGAGTTTCGGTTCGTTGTAAAGAAGGGGAGGCCGCGGCCGACCGACTCCCCTCGAGTCGGCCGGCCGCACTGGACTGAGGCATTGGCAACACTCCCCTGCACAAGCCCGAGCCCGAAGCCCGCAACTCCCTCACCAATCACTGTCGAATTCACCCCAGCCGTTGCAAGCGTTTTCTTGAGTTCCAGTAGCCCGCCTAACGGGCGATTCGGAGGATCCCGTCAAACACCTTTGCCAACAGTACTTGCGAAATGCTCCCGGAGGCAACCCTTCGGCGCCGGCGGCGCCGGGACCTGATCGGGGGGAGTTCCGCTGATGGCACCGTCACTCGAGCACAATGGCCGGCGCTTCGAAGCAGCGCCTTCCATTCCTTGCCGTGGGGGCGAATGCCGGGTCCATGCAGCCGCCGCGCCGCCAGGTGAGCCAGCTCGTGGCAGAGCACCTCCTCCAGCAGCGGCCTCAACGCCGGATCGCGCAATACCGCATTCAAAAGTATGCGCTCTCCCTCGTAGTGCGCCCTCCCCAGACTGGTGCGCTGCCGAGTCGAGTAGGCGATTTGCGCTTGGTGGGCGAGAGGGGCCACGCCCCACGCCGCGCACCAACCCTGCGACTTGGCTCGCAGGTCGGAGTCGAGTTCCAACAGCGACATCGCCGGAGGCTAGCACGGCGCTGCCTCTACATTGACGGTGTGAAATTCGATCGCCTTGAGTACCTGCAGAATCCGCGGCTGAGCAAGGGCACTGCCTTCACTGAGGCAGAACGAGAGGCGCTCGGCCTGACTGGCCTCTACCCCGATGTCATCGAAGACCAGGCCACCCAGTTGGCGCGCGTTCGCGGCCACCTGCAAAGCAAAGCCAGCGACCTGGAGCGCTATGTCTATCTGTCAGAGTTGCAGGACCGCAACGAACAGCTCTTCTACGCGGCGCTGATGAGTGATCTGCCGGGACTGATGCCAATCGTCTACACGCCGACAGTGGGTGAGGCATGCCAGCAGTTCGGCCACATCTTCCGCCGCCCCAAGGGGCTCTACCTGTCGTTGCGATGGCGCGGCCGACTGCGCCAGGTGCTGCGCAACTGGCCGATCAGCGCGGTGCGCTTCATCGTGGTCACCGACGGGGAGCGAATCCTCGGATTGGGCGACCTCGGCGCTGGTGGGATGGGCATCCCCGTCGGCAAACTGGCCCTCTACAGCGCAGTCGGTGGCGTCCCTCCCGAGGCTTGTCTGCCGATCATGCTCGACACCGGCACCGACAACGCCGCGCTGCGGGCCGATCCCTTCTACCCCGGTCAGCGGCACGCTCGAGTGCGCGGCCAAGACTACGCCTTGTTCATCGCCGAGTTTGTCGAGGCGGCGCAATCGGTGTTCCCGGGTTGCTGCATCCAGTTTGAAGACTTCGCCAAGCAGAATGCCGTGCCGCTTCTGGAGCGCTACCGCGATACCTGCTGCTGTTTCAACGACGATGTGCAGGGCACTGCCGCAGTGGCGGTGGCCGGACTCCTCGGCGCTACTCGCGTGGCTGCCTCGCGACTGGCCGACCAGCGGGTGGTGTTCCTGGGCGCGGGCAGTGCGGCAGTGGGTATCGCCGACCTGATCGAACGCCAGATGGTTGAGGACGGGCTCCCGCAGGCTGAAGCCCGCCGGCGATTGTGGCTGGTGAACTCCCGCGGATTG
>SYPI01000151.1 GCA_005804005.1 Planctomycetia bacterium | reverse complement strand
TGGGTGCCGGTGACCATCGGCCCATACGACTACTGGGCGATTGAGTACGGCTACGGGTTCGACGACGCGCGCCGCCGCGAAATGGTCAAAGAGAGCGCCCGTCCTGAGCTGCAATACAGCACCGATGAGGATGCCACTGGGCCAGACCCGCTGGTGGCCCGCTTCGATCTCTCGGCCGATCCGCTGGCCTGGTCCAAGGAGCGGCTGGCGCTCATCGCCCTAGTACGCAGCAAGCTGCTCGACAAGGGCGTTGATGCCGATGAGTCCTGGCACCATCTCCGCGATGCCTACGAGCAACTGCTCGGCGAGCAGTTGGGCGCCCTGCGCACTGCGGCGCGCTTCGTCGGCGGTGTCTATGTGAACCGCGACCGCAAGGGCTCACCCGACGGCCGAGATCCGATCGTGCCGGTCGAGGCGGAACGGCAGCGCGATGCTCTGTCGTTCGTGCTGGCCAACTCCTTCAGCGATTCGGCCTGGGACCTCCGCCCTGAGGTTCTGCGCAAGCTGGCCTCGGACAAGCAGCGCCACTGGGGCAATCCCGGCAGCGAGGACGAGGCCTTCTCCGTGCAGGATCGAATTGCCCAGATTCAGTCCTTCGCCGTTCTCTATCTGCTGAATCCCGGCGTGCTCCAGCGGGTGTACGACAACGAGTTGCGTACTGACCTGTCCAGCGATGCCATGACCCTGCCTGAACTGATGGATGCGGTTTGCGCCGCTGGCTTCGGCGAACTGATGTCGCCGCCGTCGGGTTCATTCAGCGCCCGCGCGCCGATGGTTTCCAACCTGCGCCGCAACCTGCAGTCGATGCTGATTGACCGCCTCTGTGATTTGGCAGTGAACCCGCCCAACGGGGCCCCCGCCCCAGTCCAGGCGCTGGCCCTGCTGCGTCTGAAGCAGTTGGATTCCCGGATGGCGGCGCTTGACGCCCCTTCACTCGATCCCTACACCGCCGCTCATGTTGCCGATCTGCGCCGCCGCATCGATCGGGCCATGAGCGCCATCACTGTGGCGCAGTAGCCACTCGCCTAGGGCGCGCGAATCGCGAAAACTGTGAGGTCATCGGCCAGCGCCTCGCTGGCTGTGAACCGCCGCGCCGCCGCAGCTACCGCGGCGCACAACGCCACCGCCGAGAGCCACTGTCCCTGCGCGGCAGTGCGCAGTCGCTCATCGCCGAACTCCTCGTCCATTCCCTCGCCACGCGCCTCAGTCACCCCGTCGGTGTAGGCCAGCAGGAATTCACCCGAGTTCAATTGCGCGACTTCCGTCCCCCACGATTCGCCCGGCAGCAGACCGACAACCGTTCCGGTTGATTCGCCAAGCGCCCTCACTTGACCCGCGCAATTAATGACCATCACCGGCGGATGACCGCCACTAGCCCACTCGAAGCGGCCAGATTTGGGGTCGATCTCGGCCACGAACACGGTGACGAACCGTGATTCACCACCCTGGGCGATCAGTGCGGAGTTCATGCTCTCCAGCGCCTTCCCCGGGGTCCGCCCCTGCACCAGCGCGCTGCGCAGCAGTGTCTTGCTGACCGCCATCATCATGGCGGCGCCAGCGCCCTTGCCGCACACATCGGCGACCACGAACCCGAATCGGCCGCCGGGAAGCGGGACCAGGTCGTAGAAATCTCCGGCCACGCCGCGGGCCGGGATGTTCACTCCAGCAAACTCCCAGTCGAGCCGATCCGCGCCCTGCAACGGATCCCGCGGACTGCCCCGCGGCGCTTCCAGATCGGGAAGCAGATTGGCCTGCATTTCCCGCGCCGCATGAATCTCCGCCTCAACCGCACCACGCGCCTCGGCCTCCGCTTCACGCGCCGACATCGCTCCGGCCAGCCTAGTCATGGCATCGTTGAACGCTCGACTAAGCAGGCCAATCTCATCCTGCCGCGCGGTCACGGGGGCGCGCACACTCAAGTCTCCAGCGCCGAGGGCACCGACTGACTTGGCC
Organism: Planctomycetia bacterium; assembly: GCA_005804005.1. GTDB lineage: Bacteria > Planctomycetota > Phycisphaerae > Phycisphaerales > SM1A02 > SYPI01. The sequence goes on along the minus strand of SYPI01000151.1, from coordinate 1,137 downwards.
ATCGCCTCCAGCGGTGCGGCGATTCGCCGGCTGGCCAGAATCACCACCACCAGCACCAAGCCCACGCCCGCCAGCGTGACCGACTGACCGCCGATCAAGCTATTCACCACCTGTGGAATCACCATGTCCTCGCGGAAGTAGCCGACCACCACCCAACCGGTGGTCTGCATGCGCGTGAAACACATGCGGACATCCTCGAGTGTTCCGTTCCGATCGAAATCTCCCTGCACTGCGGCTCGGTCAGGGCCACCGGCGATGAAGGCCGCCACCGCCGCCCCGGCTTCGTCAGCGCTCTTGGTGCTCACCGCTGGGCCGGTCGGGGCATCGCCGCGCGCCTGCGACGAAGCGATGAGTTCCCCATTTGGACGAAACACCGCCAGACGGATGTTCGGATCGGGCTGCTCGTTGACCAGTTCGCGCACCAGATCTGCAATCGCCACATCGCAGGTCATCACTCCGCGAACGAGATCACCGCTCAGGCGCAGCCGCTCCATGAGCAGGCGGCTGGCATCGCCACCACCGGCGGCCCGCGCCATGCCGCGCCTGACCCGCACCGGCGGAACATGTCCTTCGGCTCGCCCATGGCCGAATTCCAGCGAGTAGGTAGCCATCAGAATGTCCCCGCCCCCCTCGTCAAAGTACGGGCCGATCCACGCTCCGTTGCGGGTGGCTTCGAGGAACCACGGCTGGTGTTCGTAGTCGTATTCAGGGTCGGCGGCCAGATCCATACGCCTCAGATTCCGCTTGGCGGCTGGCGGAATTCCCGCGCCACTGCTGGCCCGCTCCGCAGGTTCGACAACATCACGGCAAACATAGGTGCAGAATCGGGGCACCTGCACCGTCGCCGGTTGGCCATCGGCTGCGGCCGAAACCTGCTCCCCCGGCCACAGCGCCACGCAGGCGCCGAAGATGAAAAAATCCTGACGCAGTTCACTCGCCAGCAGCGCGTTCAGTTGTTCTGCGTTGGGCTCCCCCCCGACCTCCAACCCGTCATCAGTGGCCTCCGAGGCCACCACCGCCAGCGCCGACCAGACCGCCTGCTCGGCTCGGCTGAAGGGTTCGTCGAGGCTGTCACCAGCGGCGTCCACAGTCAGGGCGATGGCGTTCTCGCGCGAAGCGACCTCACGATCGAAGTCA
>SYPI01000150.1 GCA_005804005.1 Planctomycetia bacterium | reverse complement strand
GGTTCCAGCGCCGCCGCGGCCAGCACCATCGCCGCAGCAAAGTTTTCCTCAATGGTGGGAAGAATCTCGCTCGGCGGCATGATGAACCCATAAGCACCGGTGTCGCGCACTTCGATGGTCCAGGACAGCATCCCCTCGCTGGCGTAGAACCAATCTACGCTGCCGCCGCTGGCCAGATACAGCGTCGAGCCGATCGGCCCGGCGATGTAGTCGACCGCATGGGTCGACAAAATCGCCGCCTTCATCTGGTTGCCGATTGATTGCAGCAGCGCCGCCTGCGGTGCTGGTTCAACCGTCCATCCCCACGAAGACAGCACCATCTGGCTGAAGGAGTGAAAGTCGATGTTCGCCACTAGGTTGGGCCGCGCCTGAGTGAAGTTGCGCATGGCCGCCGTCTCCGGCTCGCTGAAGGCCGATGTTCCGCGGTATGTGTCGCTTGATGGCGTGGCGCTCGAACCGGCCCCGCCCCAGTGATCGCCCCAGTTGCGGTTCAGGTCAACGCCGAAGGTGCCATCGCCATTGATGCGCCGATTCTTCCGCCACAGCCGGTTGTCAACCGAGGCCCACGTCCAGGCGTAGCCATCCACGTTGACCACCGGCACGATGAAGACCTCGGCCGAGTCAACGATGGCCGTGACTTCCGGATCAACCCCGTAGTCATCAAGCAGGCGCTGCGCGATGTACATGGCCACCGGCGGCGTGGCCCACTCGCGGGCGTGCTGGCAGGCGTCAAAGAGAATCGCCGGGGTTCCCGCGGGCGCCGGATCACTCAGAGCGCTGATGCGCAGCCCACGAATCGTGCGCCCTTCCAGCGACTGGCCCACCACCACCACTGAAGCGCGCGCCGGATGCAGCGCCGCCAGTTCATCGAGCCGCGCATCGATCTGGTCCAGCGGCCGGAAGTCGGCGAAGAAGTCCGCGCCAGCCAGACCGCCCTGCTGCGCCAACAGCCGCTCGTGTTCGGCGCGGATCAGCGCATCGACATCGGAAATGGTCGTCTCGAAAGCAAGCCCCGCGCGCTCGACCGCCCCACGCTGCGCCCCAGTCACCATGAAATCAACCCCCCGCGGAGTAATCCCGTGCGACCACATGTCGGCGCCGATTGAGTCCATCAGCCGCATGTCGCGCAGCGCCCGGGGCTGGATGCGGATGACACTCCGAACATCATCATCAGCGCCCGGTGCCGTAGCGGTGAGCGCGCCCGCCAGCGCCAAGCCCACCCCAGCCGCCCGCAACCAGATCGGTGGAGTCGCACCGCCCATGCACCAAGAGTAGGCGAGCCACGGCCGAGGACATCCCCGGTGGGCCGCTTCCTTCAACAATTCCCCGGGAGTCTTTCGCCTCAACTCAAACCGCAGACATCGCGCAGTTGCGACGGAGTATCGACCACCTTGTAAAGCTTGTCGATTTTCATCATGCCCATCAGCGCCTTCAGTTCCTTGTTCATGCCGAATATCACCGCCTGCGCGCCAGCGCCGTGGGCGGCATTTCGCCAGCCGATGCACAGCCCCAGACCCATGCTGCTCATGAACTGGACCGACTGCAGGTCGAGCACCAGATGCTTCAGCCCCTTGCCCGCGTGCTTCAGAAACGGCTCAAGTTCCTTGGCCAGAATCGGCGACTCGCGTTGCCCGATATTGGGGCCGGTGGGCCGCACGTGGAGAATGCCGTTGTCCAAGCGAATGCTGACCAGCGGCGTCTCGTGAATAGTGGTGGTGTCGGGCATGGGGATGGTCGGTGCAGAATCCTAGCGCCGCCGGGGGAACGATGGGTCGATCAATGCCCGAAGGGTGGAGTGCCCCGGGGCGAAATCCGCTAACTCCAGCACCGCCACCGCGCCCTTGGCCATGCGGATCGACCCCAGCGTGGTGCCCAGCAGGCGCTCCACCATTTCGGAAAGCACCGGCTCGTGGCCCACCACTGCCAACGATGACTCCCCCGTTGCCGCGCTGGCCCACTGACGCGCGACCTCGATGATGCCATCGACCCCGTGTGGCGCATCACCAGCCAGTGCCGGGGTCTCCGCCGCTTCGGGCCATCGGGCAAACCGGTGGAGTATCCCGGCCGTGCTCCATGCCCGGACCCACGGGCTGGCCAAGACCGCCGTGGGCGGCTCATGCCAACGACGAATGGCCTTCGCCAAGCGGCGGAACTCCCGCTCTCCGCCACGGGTGAGCGGCCGCTGGGAATCGTCGGCCCATCGGGCAATGTCGCGGTCGAAAGCCCGCGCGTGCCGGACAACGAAGAGTCGCATGTCCGTAGACTAGGCGGCGCTTCGGCCCCGAAGCGCGCCCATGGAAGATGGATTCGTTATTGAACGCGCCCGACTCCTGACACTGGCGCCGCATTCGGACTGCCTCAGCGCGCCCCGCCGCGGGGCACACGCGTCGGAAGTCGGCCCAATCGAGTGGGGCTATGTCGAAGTTGATGCCGGAGGACGAGTGGCGAGTTTGGGTGCCGGTGATTGGCGCGGCGATGCAGCACGGGTGCGCATCGATGCCCATGGGAGGGTGGTGCTCCCCGGCTGGGTCGATTGCCACACCCACGCTTGCTTTGCAGGCTCGCGACTGGATGAGTGGGAACGCAAGCAACATGGGGCGACATACCTCGAGATCTTGGCCAGCGGCGGCGGAATCATGTCGACCGTGCGAGCCGTCCGCGCCGCCTCGCGCGACGAACTCGCCCACACTCTGGCCGACCGATTGCGCGGCATGGCGGCGCTGGGCGCCGTGGCCGTCGAAGTGAAAACTGGATACGGCCTCGACCTCGAGACTGAGTTACGAATGATCGACGCCATCTACGCGGCGGCCGCCCGCGCCGGCGTGCGGGTTCGCCCAACATTTCTCGGCGGACACGCCATCGACCCCGATGCGCCCCAACTGGCCGATGAAATGATCGACCACGGCTTGGAAGAACTGGCCCGGCGCCATCCCGGCATGTGCGTGGATGCATTCTGCGAGGTCGGCTCTTGGAGTCTGGATCAATGCGTGCGCTACTTCGAGCGCGCGGGCCAACTCGGCCTGCCCATCCGCGTTCACGCCGACCAATTCCACGAACTGGGAATGACTCAGGAGGCCATCCGCCTCGGCGCGCTCAGCGTTGACCACCTCGAAGCCACCAGCCCCGACACCCTCATGGCTCTAGCCGAGAGCGCCACCATGGGCGTGGCCCTGCCAGCCACCGCCTTTTCGCTGGGAACTCCGCAGATGAATGCCCGCGCCTTCATCGATGCCGGGGGCGCGTTCGCCTTGGCCAGCAACTTCAATCCCGGCAGCGCGCCATCGCCGTCACTCGCCTTCAGCATCTCGCTGGCAGTGAGATTCCTCGGGCTATCGATCCATGAGGCCATTACCGCGGCCACATGGAATGCCGCCTGCCTGCTGGGCATCGCCGACGAAGCGGGCTGCATCGCCGTCGGCCGACACGCCTGGCTGCAGATGATTCCCCACACCGATGAGCGCGCTTTGGGGGTGGAATTCGCCGGTGCCCCACCGGATCTGGTCCTCGGACCCGGCGGCGCCAGCGGCGCAGATGGGCACCTGGTGCGCACCGTAGCGCGCGCGCTGGCCAACCGCCTGTGAGTCGCTTGACCCGTAGCATCGCCTCATGATCGTCACGCACGACCGCGACATCGCCGGAGCCGCTGCCGCAGCCGAGCGCGTGGTCAGCGTGCACCAGCGAATCGTGGAGTTCCTCCAGCCGGGGCAGACGCTGGCGCAGATCGACTCATTCATCGCCACCCAACTGGCCGACCTTCAGTGCCGCAGTTGTTTTCTGGGCTACAAGGCTCGTGGCCACCCGCCGTTTCCCAGTCAGGCCTGCCTGTCGGTGAACGCCTGCGTGGTTCACGGCACGCATGTGATGAACCGCGATCCATTGGCCGTCGGCGACATCCTCTCCGTGGACATCGGGGTGCTGCACGACGGCTGGATCGGCGATGCCGCCTGGACCTACGCCATACGAGAGGCCAGCGATGACGCTCTGGCACTGATGCGCTGCGGCCGCGAATCGCTGCGCCGCGGAGTGGAAGCCATGCGCCCGGGCCGCCCGCTGGTCGATTTCGCTAAGGCAGTGCAGGCCCATGTTGAAACCGAATGCGGCTACTGCCTAGTGCGCGGCCTCGGAGGCCACGGCTACGGCCGCACCCTGCACGAGAGTCCGTTCATTTCCAATGTTGTGCCCAGTTACCCCGGCGAGTGGGAAGAGGCTTGGCAGACCTACGCGCCGGGAATGCTGATCGCGGTCGAACCGATGCTGGCCCGCAGCACCACCGAGATCACCAGCCACGGCACCGCCTGGCCGATCTTCTCTGCCGACGGTTCACTGACAACTCACTACGAGGCGGATGTGCTCATCACCGCGCACGGACCGCGCAACCTGACTCAGGGGCTGTTTGAACTGCCTGAAATCGTCGGTGCCGCCAACTAACGCCGAATCCGCAGTCGGATCGTCTCCGGCATTGCGGCCAGCCCGGCGGGAATGGCCTCGCCCTTGAAGGCGTCAACATCGAGAATTACATACGAGATGCGCTCGTTGGATTGCAGGTACTCGGCGTTGATGTTGACACCGCCGCCGGCCAAGAGCGTGTGCATCTTGCCCAGCACCCCGGGGACATTGCGGTGCACATGCATGATGCGCACCTGACCCTCGCGCGGGGTAGGCAGGTCGACCTCGGGCAGGTTGACACTGGTGGCGGTTGAGCCGCGCTGCAAGTAACCGGCCAGCTTCTCGCTCACTTCAACGGCGATGGCTTCCTGGGCCTCCTCGGTCGAGCCGCCGATGTGCGGGGAGAGGATCACATTCGCCAGCCCCTCTAGGCCGCACTTGAATGCCTTCGACGCGCCAGCGGGCTCCTCGGGAAAGACATCCAGCGCCGCACCGCCGATGTGACCGCTGCGCAGCGCCGCCGCCAGCGCGGCGTAGTCGATTACCGAGCCGCGGGCGTTGTTCACCAGCAGGGCGCCCGGTCGCATCAAGCGCAGCTCGGCGACACCGATCATACCGGCGGTCATCGCCGTAGCCGGCACATGAATGGTGACCACATCGGCTTCGCGCAGCACCGCCGCCAGATTGGGTCGGGACTGAGCGTTTCCCAGCGGCATGCGCCGGGCGATGTCGTGGAAGATCACCCGCATGCCCATCGCGTCGGCCAACACTGTGACCTGCGAACCGATGTGGCCGTAGCCGACGATGCC
>SYPI01000149.1 GCA_005804005.1 Planctomycetia bacterium | reverse complement strand
CCGGAGTAGCTAGGGTCGGACATCGCCTCCTGATAGCCGGTCATGGCGGTGTTGAAGACCACTTCGCCGTTGGCGACTTGTTCGGTATGACCAAAGGCCGAGCCCTGAAAAACAGTGCCGTCCGCCAAGGCGAGACGGGCAATCGGTGGGCGCGCGTGCGTCATTCCGGCGGTGATTCTAGTCCGGGCAACGCCTTGCAGCCCGAAGGAGCGGGGACTAACCTGCCCAATCCCCCCGGGTGGCTCACAAGGCCACCGGACTGTGCCAGCCGTCGAACGCTCGACGGCAGTCTGTGCTTCAGCGGCAGTTTGTTCTGATCCTGTGCAAGTACTGTCCGGTTAGATCCTCGCCGACATCGGAGTCCCCCATGGTGATGAGCCCGTCCCGCCGACCCTCCTCCGCCTCTTTGATCGCCCTCTCTTGCTGTGCTGCTTGGCTCACCATTTCGCCCGGCTGCTCGTCCCCCAGAGAGCGTGCCCAAGGCACGGAACCGGCCACCGCAGCTACTGAGGTCAATCAGTTCGGCAACCAGGTAGAAGCCGGGTTGCTGTCGGCCGACGAGGCGATTGAAGCCGGTCGATTCGCTGAGGCAGAGCAGCAGATCAAGTCAATCATGGACGAGCTCGACGCTGACGCCGCCAGCTTCCCGGCGGATCGCGTGGCTGGCTGGCGCCGTCAGGCGGAGTCGATGCTGGCAGCCGCGACGGAGGGCTTGGCGCGTCAGCAGCCCTCCACTGAGCCCGCCCCGACCGAGCCAATAGTTGCGGTTTCAGTCGCCGTCGAGCCAGCTCAGGTTGCCGAACCCGCCCCGGTTGTTGAACCGGCCCCAGTTCCGGCCGTCGAACCAGCCACGGTCGTAGAGCCGGTCGTTGAAGTTGAACCCGCCCCGGTTGTTGAACCGGCCCCAGTTGCGGCCGTCGAACCAGCCACGGTCGTGGAGGAGATCAACGGCGACCGTGGCAGCATCAAGTTCGATCCAGTTGCGGCCGTCGAACCAGCCACGGTCGTGGAGCCGGTGGTTGCGGTTGAACCCGCCCCGGTTGCCGAACCGGCCCCAGTTGCGGCCGTCGAACCAGCCACGGTCGTGGAGCCGGTGGCCGCCACCGAGCCAGTTGCCGTTGCGCCGGTTGAGGCTGCCGCCGCGCCGACACCCCCGGCGCCAACTCAGCAGGAACTCGATGACGCCAAGCAGAAGGCCCGTGATCTGGAAGCCGATGGCAACTGGCGGGATGCCGCCACCGCCTGGCAGGCGTACCTGACGCTGGCCCCCAACGATGTGCTAGCGCAGCAGTCATTGACGAGTGCGCAGGCCAAGGCCGATGGCGGCGATCTGCTGGGAGCTTCGTTGCACGACCGTCAACTCCGCTTCAACGAAACCAAGGTGAAGTTTGAGGCGGCATTGGAGACCGCGGATGACTCGATCGGCGCTGGGGAGTACGACGCCGCGGAGAGCGCGCTCCATCTGGCGCTGGCCGACCTCGATCGCAACCGACGCATCGTTCCCGAGGCGCAGTACGACGCTTGGAAGCGACAGGCCGAGACGATGTTGGCCCGGGCTGGCGACGGCAAGACCAGCCAGCAGCTAGCCGCTCAGGCCGCCGAGCGCACCCGCTCTCACGAGGCTGCTTCTGTGGAGGCCCGCACTGCGGCTTCGGCGCGGCAGCGCGAGATCAACGAGATGCTGTTGCAGGTCAAGCAACTGCAGTTGGAGCTCAGGTACGACGAGGCACTGCAGGTGCTGCAGAACATCCTGTTCCTCGATCCGAACAATCCGGCCGGACTCACCCTGAAGGACGCCATAGAGACCACCCGTCTCTATCGCAGTTACTCCGAGGAGGTGCGGCGGCGATCATTCGCCTATGCCGATCTCAGCCGCGATGCCATGGCCGCCACTGTGCCGCCCAAGGTGAACCTGAGCGGGGCCGGTCCGCGTTCGACGAACGCGATCATGACCTATCCCGAGGACTGGGAGTCACTCTCCCTGAAGCGCACGGGCGCGGCGGGTTACTCCGACTCCGAGGCCAGTCGGCGCACGATCTCCTCGCTAAACGAACCGATCGCCGTCAACTTCAACGCCAACACCTTTGAGCAGGCGGTGGAGTACATGACGCAGGTCACCGGGCTGCAGTACTACCCCGACTGGAAGGCACTCGATGCCGAGGGAATCACCAAGGAAGCCGAGGTCACGCTGACCTTGAACGATGTCACTCGCGAGACGGCGCTGCAGCGCCTAATGGAGCAGGCCGCTGGTGATGGCGCCGCTCCTGAGTGGATGGTGGAAGACGGCGTGGTGGTCATCTCAAGCCGAGACGGCTTGATGGGCAAAGTGTCCACTCATGTGTATGACGTAACCGACCTGCTCTTCGAAGTGCCCTACTTCGACAACGCCCCGAACTTCAGCATGAACGCTGCAGTGAATCAGGGTGGTGGCGGTGGTGGCGGCGGCGGCGGACAGGGCGGCGGCGGTGGTGGCGGTGGATTCGGCGGCGGTGGTGGCGGTGGTGGAATGGGCGGTG
>SYPI01000148.1 GCA_005804005.1 Planctomycetia bacterium | reverse complement strand
GTGCCTGGAGCGTGGACGACATTCACGCCGACCGGCTTTCGATTGCCGCAGCGGCCAGTCAGGCTCGGCAGTTCATCGGCGAGGGGCCGTGGTCGCTGGAGATTGATTTGGATTGCGTGGCCGGGTTGCCGTGCAGCGCCACTAGTGCCAGCGGATTCAGCGGTGGCCAACTGCGCGCGCTGGTGAGGGCGGTTGTGGCCGGTCAGCGTCCGCCTGCGGCGGTGCACATTTGCGAGGGGATTCCGCAGCCGGAAACTCACAACGATCCGGGCCCGCGGCTGGCGGCAGAGTTGGTCATGGACATCATTGCCAGCGCGGGACCCCGCTAGATGCTGCGCATCGGCATTGATCTGGGCGGGACAAAGATCGAGTGCGTTGGTCTGCTCGAAGACGGTTCTGAATCGCCGCGCGTCCGAGTGGCCACCCCGGCTGGCAACTACGAGGGAACGATCAAGGCAGTCGTTGATGCGGTTGCGCAGTGCCGCGCTGCTGCAGGAACTGGGCCGGTGCGCATCGGCCTCGGACATCCCGGCTCGCGTTCACCACGAACTGGTTTGCACCGCAACGCCAACTCCACCTGCCTCAACGGCCGAGATTTGGTGGGCGATTGTTCCCGCGGGTTGGGTCAGGAAGTCCGTGCCAGCAACGATGCCAACTGCTTCGCACTTGCCGAGGCCCTCGACGGCGCTGGCCGCGGTGCGCGAGTGGTGTTTGGGGTGATCCTCGGCACCGGTGTTGGCGGGGGAGTGGTCATCAACGGCCGCGCCCTCGACGGCCGCAACTTCGTGGCCGGGGAGTGGGGGCATTCGCCGCAGCCGGGGGCAACCGACGAGGAGCGCCGCGAGCGCCCGTGCTACTGCGGCCAGCACGGCTGCATTGAGACATTCTGCGCCGGGCCGAGTGTGGAAGCGGAGAACGCCCGCAGTTCACCGCGGCGGACGGTCGCCGAGTTAGGCGCGGCGAGCGATGCCGCAGCGCGCCAGTGCGTCGAACGCCTGATCGATCGACTCAGCGCGGCGCTGGCGGGAGTTGTCAACCTGCTCGACCCCGACTGCATAGTGCTCGGCGGCGGCGTCAGCAACCTGCCAGCGCTTTACGACGGTCGACTCAGCGCAGCAACCGCCGCGCGCGTGTTCGGCGGCGAGTTCGAGACGCCGATCGTCAAGGCCCAGCACGGCGACTCTGCCGGAGTGCGCGGCGCCGCCGCCCTGTGGGCCCCCGGCGAATGATCGGTGACGATTCTGCGCGGATTGTGCCCCCCTTGGGCTCTTTTCACGCAAACCCGGAGAAGTCCTATCGACGGCGGTCGGCCAGCCGCGCGGGGGAGAGCATCGCCGCGTCGAGGGAGAGGGGCTCGCCGCACATCATCTGCGCCAGCACGATGCCGGTAATCGGACCGAGCGTCATGCCCAGCATGGCGTGGCCGGTGCCGATCCACAATCCGGAAATCGTCGGATGCGGCCCGACCACCGGCATTCCGTCGCAGGTACACGGTCGGTAGCCAGCCCACTCCTCAACCGCGCGGGCCTTCTCGAGGCCGCGCAGATGCTGGCGGGCGACCCGCAAGAGGTTGTCCACGCGCCGTCTGATCCACGGCAATCCCAGCGGGGCGATCTCCAGCGTGCCAGCCAGTCGAAGTTGCGAACCCATCGGAGTGAAGGCCACTTTGGTGTCGGCGATCACGCCCGCTGTCCAAGGCATGAACTCGACGCCTTCCAACTGCACGTGGTATCCGCGGGCACCCATCAGGCGCAGGTCGAGTCCGGTCTGAAGGGCCAGCGCGCCTGACCAGACGCCCGCCGCGAGCACTACTTCATCTGCTTCGATCTCCTCCCCAGTGACCAGACGCACCCCACGGGCATTGCGCGAGTTGTCCAGAACGATCTCAGCGACCTCGGCGTCGGTCCGCAGCCGCACGCCCCGCGATTGCACCGCGCGGGCGAACTGCACCATGAACTCGCGGGGGTGGAAGTTGGCGCTGCCGAGCCAGTGCACCGCGCCGTGAACCGCAGGACCGAACGCCCCACAGCGCGCGCGCAATTCGGCGCCGCTGAGGACGGCATGCCGGTACCCGGATCGCTCCACCGCCTGCGCCTCGCGAATCCCTTGCTCCAGCGATTGCGGACCGAGGCAGACATCCAGCCAGCCGCTGCGGGTGTATCCGCAGGAGATCCCAATCTCGTCGATCCAGCGCTCGTAGGCCGCCAGAGTCAGCGGCCCCGCGGCGCAGAGCACCTGCATGCAACGGTCGAACCAACCGGCGTTGCAGTGTCGGTGAAATGTCCACAGCCACCCGAGCAACTCCGCCGAAAGCCGCGGCCGGATGTAGAGCGGGCTGGTCCGCGAGAACATCCACTTCAACCCCTTCCATGAAACCCCCGGCACGGTCAGCGGCGGGTGGCCTATGGAGAGCATTCCGGCATTGCCGCAGGAGGCGCTGTCGAAGATCGGCGCGCGGTCCAGGACCAGCACTTCACGGCCGCGAGAGCGCAGTTCATGGGCGACGGACAACCCAACGATGCCTCCACCCACTACCACCGTCCGCAGGGCTGCCATGGGTCGACTATGGTACGGATCGCCAACGCAGGAGGCGCGCATGAGCATCGGACTGGGCATCATCGGCACTGGGGCGATCGGCAACATTCACGCGGATGCCGCCCGGCGCAACGGCGTGCGAATCGCTGGGGCATGGGATGTTCTCCCGGAGCGGGCGGTGGATTGCTGCCAGCGGGTCGGGGGAAAGGGCACCGGCGATCTGGCCGAGCTGCTGGCAATGAAGGATGTAACCGCGGTGGCCATCGCCGTTCCCAACGACCGCCACGCCGAGTGCGCAATCGCCGCGCTGGCTGCTGGCAAACATGTGCTACTTGAAAAGCCGATGGCAATCAGCGTCGCGCAGTGCGATTCAGTCCTGGCGGCACAGCAGAGAGCCGGCACGGTTCTGCAAGTGGGATTCGTCTGTCGCGGTGCACCAACGGCGAATGCTGCGCGGGGCATGGTTTCTGAGGGCCGCCTCGGCGAGGTCTACCACCTGAAAGTCGCCCTCTATCGCCGCCGCGGCATTCCCGGCCTCGGCGGCTGGTTCACCCAACAGCGGCACTCCGGCGGCGGGTCGCTGATCGATCTAGGCGTACACATGATCGATCTCGGCCTGAGCCTGGTCGGCAATCCGCGCGTGGAGCGGGCCAGTGGTCAGGCCTGGAGCCGCTTCGGCTCGCCGATCCGCGACTATGTTTTCGAGGAGATGTGGGCCGGGCCGCCGCGCCTCGACGGGGTGTTCGATGTCGATGACGGGGTGACCGCGCTTCTGCGTCTGGCCAAAGGCGTCACCATGGAAGTGAACATCACCTGGGCGGCCAACATC
>SYPI01000147.1 GCA_005804005.1 Planctomycetia bacterium | reverse complement strand
CCGTGGTGGCTGTCTCGGCGCAGGGTTGCCGCGGTCCAACTGCCGCTGGCAAGAAAGCGCGGGCCGAGGCTCGCGAGCGGTACGACCGATTCAACTCGGAGGTCATCGTCGATCAGGCGAAGCAGTCACTGGCCAACGGTCGTCTCACCGAGGCGCTTGATCTGGCCGACAAACTCGTCTCTCGATTCCCCGATGAGCGCCAGTTCCGGCTCCTCCGCGGTCAGGTGTTGGCCGAGATGCAGCGCTACACCCCAGCCATGACCGACTTCGTGGCCTGTCAGTGTGATGTGGAGACCGGGCAAGGGGTCGTGGCCGCAGCAGGCACGCCGGGCGAGCAACCCGAGCCGCGCGAGTTCGAGGACGAAGCCGAAAGGCTGGGGGAGATACTCGCCGCGGCACCCTGCTGGTACTACGCCGGGTTGGTGGCCGAGCGAGTTGGCGATACCGCTCGGGCCGAAAACAGTTTTCGAATGGCGAGCGTTGCCGATCCGACCCAACTCGAATACCGGATGGCGCATCTGGAGTGCCTGCTCGCCATGGGCCGCACTGCCGATGCCGAGGAGGAACTTGCCGCGGTTCAGTTGGAGTTCCCGTATGAGACTGCCCCGCGCCACTTGCAGGCTCAAGTGACTTCGCTCAATGGCGATCATGACGCGGCGGCGCGTGCTCTCAGGAACACGGCGCTCCTGGCCGCAGATGACGCAGCGGTGCAAGAGGAACTGCTGCACGCCGAGTTCCGGGCCGCCAACTGGGGTCGTTGTCTGGCGCTGCTGGCGTCGGGCCAGATCCCGCAGTCCTCCGAACGAGCCGACCTCGTCCGTCTCCGCGCCCGCTGCCTGCTGATGACTTCGCGGGCCATCGCCGCGCGCGACCTGCTGCTGGCCACCCGCCGTCTCCCGGCGATGGATTGCGCCGAATACTGGGAACTCATCGGCTTCACCGCCTGGATCATCGGTGATCGAACTCGATTGGCGGAGGCGGCTGCAACGCTGCGGTCGATGGATGCCACGGATTCCCTCGGCCATGTCTTTGAAGCGGCGCTGGCCCGGCAGGATGGACGCGAAGAGGACGCGCTACTGGCGGCCGAACGGGCGCTGGAAATCGAGCCTGATGATGCCCTCGCCCGGGCGCTGGCGCGCCGTGGAGAAACCGAAGCAGTCCGATAGTTTCGCCCGAGTTGATTTCATCTCACCCGGCGCATCTCAGGGGGGAACCGCTTGATTGCCAGGAGCGATGGGCTACCTTCCCAACAGGGGGGTTGGTGTTCGGAATCCAGGAGAGAGATCCCATGAGAGTCTTCATTGCGGGCGTGGCCTCTGGCGTTGTCTCGTCGATGGTCGCCGCTCAGGGCGTGGTAATCGACGGCTTCCTTGATTCCACCGGCGCGGGCCTCTACGGAGCCGAGTTGTCCTGTCAGGACTCGGCGACCGGCTTCGGGGACAACTCGCTGGGCATGGTCGACTACGCCAACGGTTCCGAAATCGACACTGCCTACGCCTGCCATAACGGGACGACGCTCTTCCTGTTCTTTGGCGGCAATCTGGAGAGCAACTTCAACAAAATCGAGGTCTTCGTTGACTGCATCGCGGGCGAGGGCCAGAACCGGCTCCTAGGCAACAACCCGGATGTCGACTTCAACGGACTGAATCGGATGGGGGATGACGGCACCGGGGCCGGTAACGGTCTGAAGTTCGACGCCGACTTCTCGCCAGACTTCTATCTCACAGCCACCTGCGGCGGAACCCCGCTGTCGACCCACTGCAACATGGCCCACCTGCGCACTACTGGCGGAGGTGCTGGTGAGTACCTCGGCTCCGGCGGGGCTGGGGCGGCCGGGGCCTTAACTGCTGGCAACGGCGTTATGCTCGGCCTGGACAACAGCAACATTCTGGGAGTTGTCGGTGGCAACGGCGGCCCAAGCGTGGGTTGCGGCGTGGCTACCGGCATCGAGTTGGCACTGCCGTTCTCAGTGATGGGCTACACCGCAGGCAATATCAGGGTCTGCGCCTTCATCAACGGATCGTCGCACGACTATCTCGCCAATCAGGTGCTCGGGGGTGTGGGGGGGCTCCCCAACCTCGGCGACCCGCGGCTGGTGGATTTCTCGCAAGTCTTTGGCAAGCAGTTCTTCGAAAAGGTCATCAATGCCGGGCCGCCACCGTGCCCGACCGACTTCGATGGCGACGGCATCACCTCCGGCAGCGATCTGGCGCTGATGCTCGGCTCGTGGGGAACGCCCGACGCCGATCTCGACGGCGATGGCGACACCAACGGCGCCGATCTGGCCAGCCTGCTTGGCGCGTGGGGACCCTGCGCTCCGTGAGTCGCCGGGGCCATTTGCTAGAGTGCGCTCCATCATGGAGGCACTCATGCAACGGACCTGCGCTCTCGGATTCGTCTTGGGCACTATCGCGCTGCTCACCGGCTGCACTTCAAGTCAGACCATGCCAAGCCGGATCGGGGAATGCATTTCCATCTGGCAGGATGTACAGGCCAGCGGCAAGGGGCCGACATCCGCCGAGGTGAACTCCTGCGTGGGCATGGCCATCGTGCGCTCCTTCGAGGGCGGGCTGGTCGTGGGTGGATCCGGCGGCTCCGGAATCCTTGTGAAGCGCAACGGCACGGATTGGAGCGAGCCGGTG
>SYPI01000146.1 GCA_005804005.1 Planctomycetia bacterium | reverse complement strand
GGTTCCGATCCGTGGACGCAGAGCGAGTATAGGCGGAGGGGGCTAGGATGCCCCCCCTTTCGCGGCCCCCAACGAGGCTCAATCAACCATGGAATGTGGAATCGTAGGTCTCCCAAATGTCGGCAAGAGCACGCTGTTCAACGCCCTCACCGCGGCGGGGATTGAGGCCAGCAACTACCCGTTCTGCACCATCGAGCCCAATGTTGGCGTGGTCGCCGTGCCCGACGGCCGCCTGGGCCAGATCCTGAGCTGCATCACATCGCAGAAGGTGATTCCGGCGGCCCTGCGTCTGGTCGACATCGCTGGTCTGGTGCGCGGCGCGTCAACCGGCGAAGGGCTGGGCAACAAGTTCCTCTCCCACATCCGCGAAGTGGATGCCGTTCTGCATGTGGTGCGCTGCTTTGCCGATCCCGATGTGACTCATGTCGAGGGCAGCGTCGACCCGCTGCGCGACATCGCCACAATCGACACCGAACTGATGCTGGCCGACCTGCAGGTGGTCGAGGGGACCCTTGAACGCCAGCAGCGCGTGGCCCGCAGCGGCGACAAGGAAGCCCTGATCAAGGTGGCCATTCTCGAACGCTGCGCTGTGGCGCTGGGTGCTGGCAAGCCGGTGCGCAGTCTCACCTTTGAGCCAGTTGAAATGCTCATCCTCAAGTCGCTCGGACTAATCACCGCCAAGCGAGTGCTCTATGTGATGAACGTTGATGAGTCTGACCTCGATGGCAAGGGTGCCCACGCCACCAAGGTGCGGGCTCTGGCGGCCAGCGAAGGTGGGCAGGCGGTGGCGGTGTGCGCCAAGATCGAAAGCGAACTGGCCGAACTTCCCGAGGCGGACCGTCAGGAGTTGCTCGACTCAATGGGTATGAAGGAGCCAGCGCTGGCGGCGGTGGCCCGCGCCGCCTACGAGTTGCTCGGGCTGCAGTCGTACTTCACCGCCGGGCCCAAGGAAGTGCGCGCCTGGACAGTCAGCGTCGGGGCTACCGCCCCGCAAGCGGCCGGGGTCATCCACACCGACTTCGAGCGTGGTTTCATCCGCGCCGAGGTGTATTCAGTGGCCGACTTGGTCGAACTCAAGAACGAGAAAGCCATCCGCGAGGCGGGGAAGATGCGGGTGGAAGGCAAGGCCTACGTCATGCGCGACGGCGATGTCTGCCATTTCTTGTTCAATGTTTGAGTGAGCGCCCCCGGGGCCAGTCAATGGAAGTGGACCGGGGCGGCTAGTGCGGAGTGCAGTCGCTTCAGGTACTCCGCCTCATCGATCTCGTAGGCACCGAACTGCCGCAGGTGCTGGTTGGCGTACTGGCTGTCGAGTAGCGAAAACCCCCGCTCGCGCAGCCGGGCCACCAAGTGCACTAGACAACTCTTGCTGGCATCGCGGCCGCCAGAGTCTCCCAAGCTAAACATGCTCTCGCCGAAGAACGCGCCACCCAGAGCCACGCCGTAAAGCCCGCCAACCAGGCGGTTGTCGCGCCACGCTTCAACGCTGTGGGCCAGTCCGCGCCGGTGGAGCGCGGTGTACGCCTTCTCAATCTTTGGCGAGATCCAGGTCATCCCCGCGCCCCGCGGGTCGGGCCGCTTGACGCTGGCGCAGGCGCGAACCACCTCTGCGAACGCCGTGTCGATCTGGAATGAAAAGTCTCCGCGGCGCAGGGTCTGCGCCAGCGAGTCAGGAACACGAAATCGTTCATCGACTGGCACGATGAATCGCGGCGAGCAGGTAAAGAACTCAACCTCACCGCTGTGCGGATCGGCCATCGGGAAAGCCCCGTGGCGATAGGCCGCCAGCACTTCGTCGGGATCAAGTTCGGCAGCCTCGGCCATGCGCCGTGCTACTTGGAACGGCTGATGACGCGCACCTGCGCGAACTGCCGGTGTCCAGCCTTGCCGGAGTGGTAGCCGTAGCCCGATTGCTTGGCGCCGACCCACGGCACACCATCCGCACCGCCGCAGCCCTTGTTGATGCCGACCATGGCGGTGTCCAGCGCCCGGCCCACCTCGGTGGCATGCTCGACTTCGCCGAACACAGCACCGCCGAGCCCGTAGGGGGTGTCGTTGGCAAGTTCGATGGCCTGATCGTCCGAGTCGACCCGCATGATGCAGGCCACCGGGCCGAATGTCTCCTGACGCATGATCGACATCTGCGGCGTGACATCGGCCAGCACGATCGGCCGCACAAAGTTGCCGGGAGCCGCCTCACCGCCAGCCAAGCACCGCGCCCCGGCGGCAATCGCTTCCTGCACCAGTCGGTTCACATGAGCCTTCTGTGCCGCATCAACCATCGGCCCGACCTCAGTGGCCTCGTCGGCGGGATCGCCCTGCCGAATCGCCTTGGCTCGCTCGGCCAGCGACATCTCGAATCGCTCGGCCAGTCGCTGGTGAACAAAGATCCGCTCAGTGCTCACGCACACCTGACCGGCATTGCGGAAACAGTTGCGCGAGGCGAAGGTCACCGCCGCTTCAAGGTCGGCATCTTCCAGCACCAGTAGCGCATCCTTGCCGCCCAGTTCCAGCACTAGGCGCTTCAGCGAACCAGCCGCTTCGCGCATGATGTGCCCCCCCGCCTCGCGACTGCCGACAAACGCCACCAGTTGCACATCGGCGGCAACCAACGCCTTGCCCTGCTCCTCGTCGCCGTGAACCACCTGTAGAACATCCGGTTCGAGCACACTGAGGAGGCACTCCGCCCAGACTTGCGCGCTCAGCGGAGTCTTTTCACTGGGCTTCATGATGACCGCGTTGCCAGCCAAGAGTGCCGGAATCACCACTTGATGCGGCATCAGCACCGGGAAGTTCCACGGGGTGATGCACGCGGCCACGCCGAGAGCATCAAAGATCATCGTGGACTTCACCGTCTTGTCTTCCACCACTTCATCGGCCAGCGCTGCCTCGATGTCATCAACCTCCTCCGCCAGTGAGGCGACGCAGCCACGAGCCTCGCCGAGGGCCTCCTTCAATGGCTTGCCCATCTCCTGACTGATGAGTCGGCCCATCTCGTCGGCCCGCGCCGAGAGCGCTTCGCCGGCCGAACGCAGCAGTTGAGCGCGGCGCTCCAGCCCGTGGCCCGCCCAGGCCTTCTGAGCTGCCTTGGCGCGGGCAACAATCGCCGGAATCTCGCCAACGGGCGTCGGCCGCACTTCGCCAACCACCGTCCCGTTCGCCGGATCAATCGACTGAAGTGTTGCTGTCATGTCTCTCTTATATCCTCGGCGGCTCTGCTATACTCGTCGTTCCTCACATGAGGGCCGTCGGTGACAGTCCCCGGCTTTGTCCGGAAGACTGGCGCCGCATGGGGCGCGCTTTGCGGTGAAGGCGCTCCAGCCTTGAGGAATGCCGCGGATGGTTCCTTCCCCAAGTGGGAATGGCCGGCCGCGTGTCTTGTGCACGGTGCGCTGGTTTGGAGAACCGATCCCCTAGTTTCAACCCCCGAACGGCATCGCTACGACCCACACTCATTGGCCCGTGGTGTAACGGTAGCACAGTAGGTTTTGGTCCTATTAGTCCTAGTTCGAATCTAGGCGGGCCAGTTGCGCTGCCTTCGGAAACTCAACCCGTGTCAAGCTCCCCCACTCATTCTCTGTCAGCACCCGTCGCGGTGATCCTCGCCGCTGGCAAGGGCACGCGCATGGGCAGTGACCTGCCCAAGGTGATGCACCAAGCGTTAGGTCGGCCGCTGGTGGAGTGGGTGGTCAACGCCTGTGTGGCCGCTGGTTGCGCGCGCATCGTGCTGGTGGTTGGCCACGGTGCGGGAATCGTGCAGGCTCATTTCGCTGGCCGAGCCGAAATCGAGTTCGTAACGCAGCAGCCGCAACTGGGCACCGGCCACGCGGTGGATCAGGCGCGTCATCTTCTCGCCGGGCAGCCTGCGGGGCAGGACATTCTGGTGCTCTGCGGCGATGGCCCGCTCATCCGCGCCAGCACCATCACCGCCCTGCTGTCGGCCCACCGTTCCAGCGGTGCGGCGGCCACGCTGGCCACCAGTGTCATTCCCGATGCCGACGGATACGGGCGCATCGTGCGCGATGACAAGGGCGACTTCAGCCGCATCGTTGAGCACAAAGATGCCAGTGCCGCCGAGCGGGCCATCCGCGAGATCAACCCGTCCTACTACTGCTTCCAAAGCGGCGATCTCTGGACGAGCCTAGCGCGCTTGGACAATGCAAACTCCCAGCGTGAGTACTACATCACCGATCTCTTCCGTCTGCTACCGGCATCGGGCCGCCGGGTGCATGTTGTCGACGCGGTGCCGCCCGAAGAGGTGCTCAGCGTGAACACTCCTCAACAGTTGGCCGAAGTGGAATCGATCCTGCGCGCCCGCGGGGCATCGCTTGTTTCAGGAGGTGCCGCATGAGCGCCGCCGACCGCGAGCAGCTGAAGATCTTCGCCGGCACCACCGGCCGCCATCTGGCACAGGAGATGTGCTCTCACCTGTCCATCCCCCTCGGCCAGGCCCAGACCACTCTCTTCCCCGACGGCGAAGTGTTTGTCAAGCTAGAAGAGGATGTCCGCGGCCGCGACTGCTTCGTGGTGCAGTCGACCTGCGAACCGGTGAATCAGAGTGTGATGGAACTGCTGATCTGGTTGGACTGCCTCAAGCGGGCCAGCGCCCGGCGCATCACCGCGGTGATCCCATATTTCGGCTACGCCCGTCAGGATCGCAAAGACGAAGGGCGCGTGCCGATCACCGCCAAGCTGGTGGCCAACCTCATCACCGAGGCGGGCGCCGACCGCGTCCTGTGCATGGACCTGCACGCCGCGCAGATCCAGGGATTTTTCGACATTCCCGTCGATCACCTCTCCGCCGCGCCGGTCATCTCGGCCTACTTCCAGAAGTGCCGCGCCGCGCTGGGCGAGCTGTGCATCGTCTCGCCGGATGTCGGCAATGTGAAGGTGGCCAACATGTACGCCAACCTGCTGCACGCCGATCTAGCCATCGTCGACAAGCGCCGCCAGTCGGGCAGCGAGGTGGTCATCAAGAACCTGATCGGCGATGTCTCCGGGCGCACAGTGCTGATGTTCGACGACATGATTTCCACCGCTGGCACCGTCTGCGAAGCGGCCCGCGTAGTACGCGAAGCCGGGGCCACCGATGTGCAGGTGGCCTGCACCCACGGACTGCTGGTGGGCATGGCCATGCAGCGCCTGCGGGAACAAGAGATTTCACGCATCGTCATCTGCGACACGATTCCCGATGGCCCGCGGCTGAAGCCGCTGGGCGACAAGGTGACCGTCCTGTCCGTCGCCACATTGCTGGGCGAGGCGGTGCACCGCATTCACCACGACCAATCCGTCTCGGCACTGTTCCGCGACGGCTGCGGAGCAAAGCGTTAGTTGCGGCCAGTGCCGCTAGGAGTCTGAACCAATGTCTAGAGAAGCCCCCACCCTGTCCGCTGAGCCGCGCGAGCGTCTCGGCACCCGCTACTCGCG
>SYPI01000145.1 GCA_005804005.1 Planctomycetia bacterium | reverse complement strand
TGCGGCATTTTTCTGAAGAAGCCGCACCACGCCACCTGGAAGCCGTTCGTAGTTTTCAATCGTGGCTTCGATGCCATGCGCGACAGTTACGCCAATCTGGTGGAGTGGCTGGCCAAGCACTGGTATGTGATTGCCACGGCATTCGTGGCCGGAGTGATCTCGGTGTCGTGGCTGTTCATGCGCACCTCGACTGCATTCCTTCCCAACGAGGATCAGGGGTACTACTACGTCCTTTACCAGCTGGCGCCCGGCGCCAGCATCGGGCGCACCCGCGCTGCCGCCAGTGAGATCCGTGAGATCGTGATGCGCGACAGCGCCGTCGCCAACTTCGTCGAGGTCAGCGGAATGAATCAGTTGCTAGGGGGACCCGATACCGCTTCAGGCTTCGCCGTGGTCGTGCTGAAGCCGTGGGACGAGCGCAACGCCCGCACCGAGAACCTCCGGGCCATTCTGGAGCGGGCCATGCCCCAGTTGTGGAAGATTTCTGAGGCGGCGGTCATGGCCGCCCCGCCGCCGCCGATCTCGGGGCTGGGTGCCGTGGCCGGCTGGCAGGCGCAGTTGGAAGACATAAATGGCGCTGGCTTCGACGACCTGGCGCAGGTGGCCATTCAGTTCGAGGCGGCGCTGACCAAGCGGCCGGAGTTGAGCCGGGTGAACTCGCCGTTCGAGGGCGAGGTGCCCATGGTCGAGGTGGACTTTGACCGAACCAAGCTCAGCCTGCTGGGGTTGAAGATCAGTGATGTCTACTCGGCGCTGGGCGCCACCATGGGGCAGGCGTTTGTGAACAACTTCAATGAGTTCCGGCAGGTACTCAACGTGATGGTTGAGGCCAGCCCGGAAGCGCGCATGCGGGTCGTCGACCTGTTGCGTATCCGGCTGAAGAACAAGGACGGCGAAATGGTGCCGATGGCGGCCATCGCCACGGTGCGGATAGGCACCGGCGTCTCCAACGCCCCGCACTACAACGCCTACAACACCGTGCCGGTGTATGGCGCGCCCGCGCCGGGCTACAGCTCGGGTGATGCCATTACCGCGCTGAATCAAGTTGCCAAGCAGGTGCTGCCGGAGGGGTATGCGGTCGAGTGGACCGGCACTACCTATCAGGAGATCGAAGCGGCTGGCTACGCGCCGATCGTGTTCGGACTCTCGCTGGTGGCCGTGTTCCTGCTGCTGGCGGCGCTCTACGAGTCGTGGGCGCTGCCGTTCAATGTGATGTTCGCGGTGGTGTTCGCCGTGCTGGGCGCGCTCTGCATGCTTCACCTGCGCAACCGGCCCATGGATACCTACAGCCAGATCGGGCTGGTCATGCTGGTCGGACTCTCAGCCAAGAACGCCATCCTAATCGTGGAATTCGCCAAGAGTCGGCTGGAAGGCGGCGAGGGAATCATTCAGGCGGCGGTCGAGTCGTCGCGCATTCGGTTGCGCCCGATCCTGATGACCAGCGTTGCCTTCATTCTGGGCATTTTCCCCTTGTTCATCGCCATTGGCGCCGGGGCCCAGAGCCGCCGTTCGATCGGCACGGTGGTCCTGGGCGGCATGCTCGGGGCGGTGGTTGTCGACCAGCTGGTGGTGCCCGTGCTCTTCACCATGGTTGAGCGCCTGCGCGCTGCGGTTCTCGGTGAGAAGGCCCTGCGCAAGCCGCATGACGCCGCCTAGAGTGGCGCCCCATGCCGATTGTCACTGCCAGTCAGGTGCGCGTTGCCCATGGCACTGATGTGGTGCTAGACGGGGCCACCTTCGCCCTTGAGCCGGGGGAGCGGGTTGGCATGGTGGGCCGCAACGGCTGCGGCAAGTCCACCCTGATGAAGTTGATGGCCGGGATCATGCAGCCCGACGCGGGCACCATCAGTCTGCAGCGCGGTGTCCGGGTCGGCTACTTGCAGCAGGAACCGACCTTCGAAAAGGGCGACACGCTGCGGCACGCCGCCGGGCGGGCCTTTGAGAAGGCCGAGCGGGCCAAGGAGGCGCTCGATGTCTTGTTCCACGACATGGCCACCGCCGAGGGGGCGGAACTTGATCGGCTGCTCAAGCGGCAGGTGGTGCTTGAGGGAGAGATCGAAAGCGGCGGCGGTTGGGTAGTGCAGCACCGCATCGACGCCGTGCTGCACGGGCTCGGTTTCACTGACGCGCAGTTCACCATTCCGGTCGAGGGGCTCTCCGGCGGCCAGCGCGCGCGACTCGGGCTGGCGCGGCTGCTGCTTGATTCGCCTGACGCCATTCTGCTTGACGAACCGACCAATCACTTGGACATCGAGGGATGCCGCTGGCTGGAGGGGTTCCTATCCGACGAGTTCCCCGGCGCTGTGGTGGTGGTCAGCCACGATCGCTGGCTGCTAGATCGAGTGGTCACTCGAATCGTCGAGATTCACGATGGCCGCACCCGCGAGTACCCCGGCAACTACGAGGCCTTCGTCAATCTGCGCTCTGAGCGCCACCTAACCCAGTTGCGCCAGCACGAGAAGCAGATGGATCGGGTGCGCGCGGAGAAGCAGTACATCGCCCGCTACAAAGCCGGGCAGCGCGCCAAGCAGGCCCGCGGCCGCGCTACGCGGCTGGAGCGCTATGTGCGCGACGAGATCGTCGAGCGCCCCGGCGAGCTGGATGCTCTGCGCATCGAGTTGCCGCGAGCCCCCAGCATGGGCGATGTGGCCGTGGCCGCACATGCGGTCTCCAAGCAGTTGGGCGAGCGAGTGCTGTTCAACGAACTCGACCTCTCCCTTGCCCCGGGCGATCGGGTCGGCATCATCGGCCCCACTGGCGCGGGCAAGACAACACTGGTGCGGGTGCTGCTGGGAGAACTCGAACCCGACGCCGGGATTCTCAAGTGCAGCCCGCGATTGCGGGCCGGTTGGTTTCGGCAGGTTCCGGCGCACTTGGAACCATCGCTGACGGTGTGGGAACAGTTACAGCGACTGGTTCCGGAGCGACCCAACGGGCTCAAGCTGAACGAGCAGGAAGCCCGCAACCTGGCCGGGGCGTTCCTCTTCTCCGGGCGCGAACAGGAGAAGGCGATCGGCAATCTCTCTGGCGGGGAGAAGGCCCGGCTGGTCATCGCCAGCCTGATCGCCGGCGGCAACAACCTGCTGGTGCTCGATGAGCCCACCAACCACTTGGACATCCCCAGCACCGAGCGCCTGGAAGATGCGCTGTCGCTGAGCGCCGAGGAGGGCGGCTTCGACGGCGCGTTGATTCTCATCAGTCACGATCGGGCGCTTTTGGAATCGACCTGTGAGCGGCTGGTGGTGCTCGATGGCCTCGGCGGGGCAAGAATCTTTGACGGCACCTACAGCGAATGGGAAGAGCGCGGCAAGCGCCCAGAAGCGCCGCCGGCGACGCCGCGGTCACCGGCCAAGCCAGTCCCGGCGCGTCAAGCGCCCCCCGCCAATGAATCGCGGCCGCGCACCGCCCGTCAGAAAGGGAATCCGCTTTCGCACCTGTCAGATGCGGAGATCGAAGCCAAGGTGGCCGACTTCACGGCGCAAGTCGAGTCGATTGACGCCGAACTGGTGAAGGGTGAAATCGCCCGCGATCGGGCGCGATTTGACCGGCTGCTCGCCAAACGGCAGAAGTGTGAAGAGTCGCGCGCGGTGCATGAAGCGGAGTGGCTGCGTCGCGCCGAGTGAACTGGCCGCAGCACCACTCGGCAGTCTGCATTCGGCTATGTTGGCACTCCCCATGGCCACCATTCAGCCGTTTTCGGGCACTGAACAGATTGACGCAACAGCTGCCAAGACGTGGGCGGTGATCAGTTGTCCGGAGATATTGGCGTCGTGCGTCCCCGGGCTGGTTTCCGCCGAGCCGCAAGCCGACAAGTCGCTGAAGTGCGTGATCCGCCCCCAGCTGTCGTTCCTTGGCGGCTCGCTCAAGGCCACCATCAGCGTTGAGGAATCCACACCGATGACGCGGCAGGTCATGCGCATCGATTCATCGGCCATCGGCATGACGCTGTCGGTGCGGGCCACGCTGGAACTCGCCGCCGCGGGCGAAGGCGCTTCAACGCTCAACTGGCACGCCGAGGTCATCAAGATGACCGGCTTGGTCGCGGCACTACCCGAAGCGGTCATCCGCGGCGCGGCCGAGCGCACCATCCGCGATGGGCTGGCCCGGGTGAAGGCGCGGGCCGAGTCTCAAGCAAACGCTTCGTAGCCCTTGCCCAGCAGGCGCGCGGCGATCTTCAGCCGCATGATTTCGTCGGTGCCTTCGTAGATGCGGGTCACGCGCACATCCTGCAGGTGGCGGAAGGGCCGGTAGAGTTCCGACCAGCCGCGACCGCCGAACACCTGCACGGCGCGGTCGGCCGCGTCCCAGGCAGCGTTGGAGGCGAAGTACTTGGCCTCGGCCACGCAGAAATCAGCCTCGGCCAGCAGTTCCTTGTTTCCCGGTGCCTCGTCGGAAGCCTGCTTGGCCCGGGCGGCCCGTTCGATCATGCAATCGCTCGAAGCGCGGGCAATCTCGATGCGGGCGATGTGATCCTGCACCAACTGGTGCTTGCCGATCTCCTTGCCGTGCTGCTTGCGTTCCTTGGCGTAGCGCAGCACCTCGGTGAGGCAGTCCTCGATCGTGCCCAGGCAGCCCGAGGCCACCGAGAGCCTTCCCGAGACCAGAGTGTGCATGGCGATGCGGAACCCTTCCCCTTCGCGCCCGAGCAGATTGCCTACCGGAACCGGGTGGTCAGTCATCTGAAACATGGCCGTGTCGCAGGTGAACATGCCCGGCTTGGCGTGGAGCGCTTCGGCTTCGAAGGTGTCGCCGGCGGTGTCGACCACGAAGGCGCTCATGCGCCGCTCGGCGCCGCTAACTCCCTCTGGGAACGCGAACACCACCACCGCATTAGCGATCGACCCGTTGGAAATCAGGTACTTCACGCCGTTGAACAGGAACCGTTCGCCTTCGCGGCGGTAGGTGGTGGTGCCCTCAAGCGGGTTAGATCCGGCATCCGGCTCGGTCAGTCCGAAGGCCAGCGTGCAATCGCC
>SYPI01000144.1 GCA_005804005.1 Planctomycetia bacterium | reverse complement strand
CCCCGCAGGGAGTTCAGGCGCCAAACTTCGGCAGCGTCATGGCGAGCGATGGCGTGTACGCAGCCTTCTCGGTGATCGACACAGTGGTCCGCGGCCCCACGCAGCGCACCGCGACACTGAATCCGAGTGTTTGCCTTTTCCGCGTCGGTCCCACTGGCTGGGTGCCGGCAGGAACCTTGCAGCGCGACACTGAATCGGATGCTCTCTGGTTCGGCGCCTCACTGGCTCTTGACTCGGGCACCTTGGCGGTCGGCTCGCCACGGGCCATCCCGCCATCTCCCAAGCAGCCAGCGCAGGAGAGCGGCGCCGCCGCAGTCTGCATCTTCCGCTTCACCGACGGCCAGTGGAAGAAGGAAGCCGAATTGCTTCCGCCGGGCGACTGCAACTGGCCGACCTTCGGAACCACCATGGCCATGCGTGGCGACCTCTGCGCAGTGCGTGCCAATCGGCTGGATCTGTCCGAGGCGCGCGTCTTCGTCTACCGCCGCACTGGCTCTTCTTGGAACCTCGAAGGCGAACTCGCCCCACAAGCGCCGGTGCAGAAGGGCAACGCCTGGGGATTGGGATTGGCGGTGGGCGATGGATTCGTCGTGGTAGGTGACCCTAGCGCCGGGGTCGGTGCTCAGGCATCGGGAGCTGCCTGCGTCTACGGGGTGGTTGATGGCGCATGGCGATTGCGCTGGCTGCTGGCCCCCAGCGTGCCCACCGCCCGCAACCGCTTCGGCGGTGCCTTGCAGACCCGCGGCCGCCAAGTGCTGGTCGGGCGCAGTCGCAACGAGAACGAAGGTATCGAGCCCGGCGGCGCATTTCTGTTCGATGTCCCTGCCAACTAGCCCGGCCTACTCCCAGTAGCGCACTACCACCGCGGCCAGCAATCCGCCGCAGACCGCGGCCAGTGGCGTGTTCCAATCGGCGGGAATGTGCGTCGGCATCAACGGGTTGAAGAGCACCATCATCGCCGCAGCCAGCCCGCATGAAGCGGCCTTCTGCTGTTTGCCGAAGCCGATGGCCGCCACGGCCAGCGCGGCAGTCAGCGCCCAGGCCACCAAGGTGACGACCGACGGAACCTGCGGCACGATTGTGGTGAAGGCGCGCAGCAGGAGAAGCGCGGCAGCGATGCCAGCGGCGATGAGCGGAACTCGCATCGACTGAGCATACTTTCCGTTGGCTCGTAGAATCGCCCGGTCATGAACCCGGAGCAGAAGGCTGAGGCTGAGCGACTCTTCGCGGAAGCCACACGCACCGGAGTGGATGATGTGTTGGGCTGGGCCCAAGGGCGAACTCAGGATGCCGAGGTGCGCCAGGAACTCGGCCGAATGCAGGCCTCGGCGCGCACCCTGCACGACGCCAGGCCGCCGCAAACTGCCGGGTTGGCCGCCGATTCTCATGTTGGGCTGACGATTGGTCAGTACACCGTGGCGCGGCTCATCGGCGCCGGTGGGATGGGCCGGGTGTACGAGGCCACCGGCGGCAATCCGCCCCGCACCGTGGCGCTCAAACTGCTGTTGCGTTCGGCTCTGGATGAGGGCACGCGGCGGAGGTTCGAGCGGGAAATCCGCATCCTGCAGACCCTCCAGCACCCGTCAATCGCCCAGTTGTACGAGAGCGGCATGATGCAGGATGGCTCCAGCGAAGTTCCGTGGTACGCCATGGAGTACCTGGCTGGTGCGCGTTCCATCATCGATTTTGCCGAGGAGAAGCGCCTGCCTACTGGGGCGCGACTGCGGTTGTTCGCGGAGGTCTGTGATGGCGTTGCGCAGGCCCACCAAGCCGGAATCGTGCACCGCGACCTGAAGCCAGCCAATGTGCTGGTGGATGGCGGGGGTCGCGTGAAGGTCATTGATTTCGGGGTGGCCCGTGGCGAATCGGCGGACGCCTCGTTTGCCACGGTGCGCACCGAGACCGGGCAGATCGTCGGCACCATGCAGTACATGAGCCCCGAGCAGTTCGCCGCAGATCCGCGAGGCATTGATCGACGGGTGGATGTCTACGCCCTCGGGGTGGTGCTGTTCGAACTGCTTAGTGGCACGCACCCATACGACACGCGCGGCTTGCCCATTCATGAGGCCGCCAATCTGGTCTGCCACGGTTCGCTGGCTCGGTTGAGCGGCAGTCTGGCGGAGTGTGACGAGGCGCTTGATGAACTGCTGGCCACCGCCATGGCGCGCCAGCGCCAGGATCGCTTCGACGATGCCGGAGCGCTGGCCGAGGCGATTCGCCGCTATCTGGCGCAACTAAAGGAGCGTGTGATTGGCAGCGCGAGGCGCAAGGCGGGGGTGGTGCCCAAGCCGAAGACGGCTGCGTCGCCGGTCCCGTCCGCTGGCCGGCACGACCGCAAGGGGCGCCTCGGCTGGGTGATGACGGCCCTGATTGTCATCGTCATCGTTGGCGGCGCCCTGGCGGCGACGGGTGTACTTGATTTCCAGGGGCTGCTGGCCAAAGCCCGCCAACTGGTCGCCCGCGATCCCGAGCCAGAACCGACCGGCCCCAAGCGCGGCGAGCCCGCCGGAGATTCAGTAGTGGAATCAGCCAGCGTGGAGTCGACGCCGCCGCGCGCGCGCATCCTGCTTGACGGTGTGTCGGTCGGGACAACGCCCACCACCATCCTGCTTTCCTGGCGGGCCAACTCCAAGGCAGCCGAAGTCCGGCTTGAACTCGATGGCTACCAGCCGTTCACCACGCTGGTCTCGCCCGATCCGGAACTGAAGCGCGGCCGTCCGGTGCGGATCACCGCCGAACTTGCCCCCAGTTCGCCGTAGCGTCGCTCCCCGGCGAGGGTCCTTCGGCTTACTTTCGAACCGCCTTGCTCATCTGGAAGATGGGCAAGAGCATGGAGGAGGCGATGCCGCCAACCAGCACGCCCATGATGATGATCATGGCTGGCTCGACCATCGCCGTGCAGGCCTTCACCGAGGCATCCAGTTCCTCTTCAGCGAATGCTGCCGTCTGCTCCAGCACCTCCGGCAGGCGGCCACTCTTCTCCCCGGCGTTGACAATTGCCCCGACATGCTTGGAGACATACTTGCACTCCAGAAAGGCCGGAGCCATCTCCTGCCCGTGCTGCACGCGCTCCTCGAGATTGTCCCACAGGCGGTTGAACAGGGCGTTCTTGTTGATGGTGCGGCAGATCTGGGTGACATCGAGCAGCGCGACGCCGGCGCCCAGCAGAGTGGCCATAGTGCTGGTGGCCCGCGATACATACAGGTGGCGGTACATCCGACCCAGCACCGGGGTCTCCAGTTTGGCCTTGTCGAGAAACGCTCGTCCCGGTCCGCTGCGGGTGAACAGGAAGAGGCCGATCACGGCGACGAACGCTAGGGGGATGTACCAGTGCCACTGGGTCAGCAAGATGTCGCTAATCCCCATGAAGAACTTGGTGATCCACGGGAGGTGCTCGCCCTGAGCCATGAACAGCGGGCGGAACTTGGGCAGCACGAACACCATGATGATGCCGACCACGGTTACGGCCACGCCGGCCATGATGCCCGGGTAGATCATCGCCCCGCGCACCTGCTTGGCGGTGCGGCGCTGCTTGAGCAGTTCCTTGGCGACCCGCCCCATCATTTCTGGTAGCAGGCCGCTGGCCTCGGCCGCCCGCACCAGGCTGACCAAGAACGGCGGAAAGATCTTGGGCCACTTGGCCAGGGCCAGCGAGAAGTCCTCGCCGCCGCAGACATCATCGCGGATTTTGGAGACGATCGTGGCCACCGCCTTGCGCGGTGCCTGTGTGGCAAAGGTTTCCAACGCGTCGGCCAGCGGCACGCCGGTGCGCAGCATCACCGACAGTTGCTGGCAGAAGGCGATGACATCATCCTTGCCGAAGCGGCTGGAGAGCATGCCAACCCGCAGCGTCTTGGCGCGGCCGACTCGGGCGTCCACCTCCGCCAACTCGATAGCTACCACCGTCAAGCCCATGGCCTTGACCTGCTTCACCGCCGCGGCGTAGGTGGCGGTCTCGACGATGCCGTTGGCTGGCTTGCCCTCGCTGGTCCGGGCGCGATAGGCAAACTTGCGGCTGGCGGCGGAGGTACCGCCGTCGGCCGGGGCGATGCCAATAGATGTCTGATCAGCGCTTGCAGGCGCCATGGACTTCCTCGATGGTGGTCTGGCCAGCAATCACTTTGCACATTCCATCATCCCACAGCGACTCGAAGCCGCTCTCTTCGAGCAGGCGGCGGAATGCTCCCGGTTCAACCCGGGCGGTGATGGCGTCGAGCTGGGCCTCGTTGGGAACGAAGAGTTCGTATAGACCCAGGCGCCCGGCCAATCCAGATTGGTGGCAGCGCGGGCAGCCGACGCCGCGCCAGAGGCGCCCGGCCAGTTCGCCGTACTTGCCCATGGCGGCGCGCACGTGGGCATCTGGCTGGTACTCCTCCTTGCACTTCGAGCAGACCCGGCGCACCAGTCGCTGAGCCAGCACCCCGCGCAGCGCCGCCGCCACCAGAAATGGCTCCACGCCCAGATTCACCAGCCGAGTGGTGGCGCTGGGGGCGTCGTTGGTGTGCAGGGTGGAGAGGACCAAGTGACCAGTGAGCGCTGCCTGCACAGCGACCTGCGCCGTCTCGGTGTCGCGAATCTCGCCGACCATGAGAATGTCCGGGTCCTGCCGCAGCAAAGCGCGCAGCGCTCCGGCGAAGGTCATGCCGGCCTTCACATTGGTCTGCACCTGATGGACCCCAGAGAGGTTGCACTCCACCGGATCTTCGACAGTCGAGACATTCATCGAGTTGGTATCGAAGCCAGACAGCACCGAGTAGAGAGTGGTGGACTTGCCTGATCCGGTCGGGCCCGTCACCAGAATGACTCCGTGCGGCTCATCGATCACCTTGTGGAATCGAACCAGCATCTCCTCGCGGAAGCCCAGCTTTTCTAGGCCCAGCCGCGCTGTGCTGCGGTCGATGACCCGCATGACGATCTTCTCGCCGAACTTGCCGGGCAGGGTCGAAACGCGCAGGTCGATGGCCTTGCCGTCTATGCGCACACTGATCTCGCCGTCCTGCGGCACCCGCCGCTCGGAAATGTCCAGACGGGCCATGATCTTCACGCGGCTGGAGATGGCGGCGTGCATGCGGTAAGGGGGGACGAGCTTGCAGAACAGCGTGCCATCGATGCGGTAGCGGACCCGCAGAGCGCCCTCGTCGGGCTCGATGTGTATATCGCTAGCCCCTTCGCGCACCGCGCTGGCGATCATGAAGTTGACCAGCCGCACCACCGGTCCGCTGGTGGCGGCGTCACCGGCGATCTCCGTGGCCTCATGCGAGGCAACCTGAATCGATGACTCGTCGAAGTCCTCGACCATCGTTTCGATGAGTTCGGCCTGCTTGCCCTCATCCTTGGCGTCCGCTGGCTCGTCCTCGCCGGTGGCGTCCAGCACCGCCTCAATGGCCGACCGGGTGGCCACACAGGCCCGAACTCGCAATCCAGTCTCGCGGGCCAGCGCGTCCAAGGTGTAGAAGTCGTCTGGGTCGCTGGTGCAAACTCGAAGTTCGCCATCGCGCAGGGAGAGTGGCAAGATGCGCAGGTCAGTGCGGTACGACTCGGGGACCGCGGCTCGCGCCCCCGGCTCGGCTTGCAAACTAGGATCGTCGATGAATTCCAGCCCGCGGGAAACTGCCAAGGCGCGCAGCAGACGCGCCTCAGCCACCCAGCCGTTGCGCAGAATCACCTCGCTCAGCGTCAGCCTCTCGGCACCCTCGGCCTGTTCAATGAGGGCCTGCCGAAGTTGACCTGGGCTCAGGTCTTGCTCGGCAACCAACACCTGCCCCAGCGTCAGGTGGGGGCCGGCGGCGGTAGATGAGCCGGTCAGTGGCAGCGCTTGGCGATCCATGTGGTCTCACCGATATCGGCCATCCACGCTCCATTGTCAACGCTCGAAGGCGATTTCAAACCTTTCCTTGCCAGACTGCAGCACCGCCCGGCGGAATCCGACTTCAGTGAGCTCGAACGACTGCCCGCTGGCAGTGTCGATAACCCGTCCGCCAACGGCGATCGTGCGACCATTGATGACAGCGTAGCCGTCATCCATGGTGGCCTG
>SYPI01000143.1 GCA_005804005.1 Planctomycetia bacterium | reverse complement strand
GCCGCGGTCGGCTTGGTGCCGCACAGCAACAGGTAGGCCACCTCCTCAAAGGTGGCATGCTCGGCCAAGTCGGCGATCTCGTAGCCGCGATAGATGAGCTGCGTCTGATTGACAGAGCAGATCTGGGTGTCGCCAACGGTCTGGCCGGCGAGTCCGCGGGTGTCTACTGGCTTGGAAGCGGCTGGGGCTGTGGCGGTCATCTCTCTACTTACCTCGGGGTCGGATATGGTAGCGCCCGATGCGCCGACACTCCATTACCGGGTTGGCTTCCATGGCTGGTTCAGTGGTCCGCACCGCGACCATGGTCGGGCTCACCGTCGCGTTGATCGGCGGCTGCGGGACGGTCGAACAAGGCCCAACCAAACTGTTCCCCTCCGGCCTGAGCACCGAAGTGCTGGCCGTTAGCCGCCAACTGAACGGCAACTTCACCAACCTCGCCCAAGCGCAGCGCGACAGCGAATACGCCCCCTTGGCACTGCACCTGCGGCGCATCTGGCCGGAGCGCACTGACGCCTGCTGGATCTACATGGAACTGACTCCGGCCCGCGCGGCGCTCGAGCCAGTCTGCCAGCGGGTGCTGCGGGTCTTCAACTCAGCCGGGCGAGTTCGTTGTGAACCAAACTCGTTGCCCGGGGATGGTCACGCCTACATCGGCGCATGGGGCGACCCGGCTCTGTTCGCCCAGACCACACCAGAGATGCTGGCACCACTGGAAGCCTGCGCCTTCGTCCTGATCTCGTCTGGTGCCGATCAGTATTCAGGCTCCGTGCCGCAGTTCCCCTGCGGGGCCGCTGGCTCCGGGGCGACGATCAGCTGCGAACTGCGGGTAGTTCCCGGTCGCATCGAAGCGCAGGGGCGATTCATGAACGCCGCTGGGGCGCCGACTGGTACCCAGCTCGGCGGCCCCTTCGAGTTCATCGCCAACTAGCGCGCCCCGGGGAACGGCCACTGCTGCCCGGGCTGGTAGCCCAGGAGCGCATACAACTCGGCGCGGGTCTGCATTCGCGCCAGCATCGGTTCCATCGAACCCCTCGCCTTCAGGGCCGCCAGCCCTTCATCAACAGCCTTCATGGCCAGACGCATGACACTCAGCGGGTAGATCACGATTCCGTAGCCCATCGTGGCAAACTCCGCAGCAGAGATGTGCGCCGTCTTGCCGAACTCGGTCATGTTGGCCAGCAGTAGTCCCGGGGAACGCTTGGCGAAGGCGGCGAACTCCGCAGCATCAGCCAGCCCCTCGGGGAAAATGGCATCCGCGCCAGCCTCTCTATAGGAGTTGGCCCGGCTCACCGCATCATCCATCCCGGTGACTCCCCGGGCGTCCGTCCGGGCGATGATGACGAAATCCTTGGAACGCCGCGCCCCACACATCGCAGCCAACTTGTCCGCGAACTCCCTGGCTGGCACCAACTCCTTGTCGTCAAGGTGGCCGCACCGCTTGGGAAAGACCTGGTCCTCAACATGGAGCGCGGCCGCTCCGGCGCGCTCGTACTCCACGACAGTGCGCATGGCGCACTCCACCTCCCCATAGCCAGTGTCGGCATCGGCGATCACGCAAAGGCCAGAGGCGTCGGCGATCTCGCGAATGGTGCGGCAGACTTCGGTAAGTGTGAGCAACCCAATGTCGGGGACGCCCGCCATGTTGGCGGTGGCCCCACCGGAGACATAACAGGCCTGGAATCCGTGCTGGGCAACGGCGCGGGCCACCAGCGCGCTGAAGGCGCCCGGGGCCACGATGCTGCCGCGCGAAAGTTGCTCGCGCAATCGCGCCCCGGGGTTCGTGCCGGCCATCTGTCGCGTGGCTGCCACGAAAACGAGGCTACACGATGGGGCCGATCACTCGCGACTGGCGCGCAGGAGCCAGGTCCACTGACCTTCCTCGGGGGCGCTGACCCATTCGATCGACAACTCCGGTTGAGTGTCGTGGGTGCGGAGAGCTGGCGGAGCCTGTGGCGCATCGCCGGATCGGCGGCGCGTCAGCGGCTTTCGCGGGGGAACCAATTCAAACGAACCACTCCCACCGGCTGGCTTGAAATTGGCCTGGTCGGCCGCCGCCAGTTCGCGTCCGGATGGCCCGCGCTCGACGCGGTGGCGGAAGTCGATCTCGCCCAGGCGCTGGTGCAGCCGCTCGAACTCCACCACCGTTTCGCCGCGGCGGGCGAGTTCCCGCAGTCCCGCGGCGAGGAACTCCAGTCGATCAGCGGTCTCAGCCGCCGGGTCCGGCGCCAACGCAGTGCACCACTTCTGCCAGTCCGCATCCAGCGCCTGAGCCACCGTCTCACCCGTGCCGAATGCATCGTTGAAGGCGGTGTCACCGTTGGCACCCGACGCCAGCAGGCGCAACATCTGCTGGAAGCACCGCCCCCAGTTGCCGCTGGCACCCGACAGCAGAAACTCCACCAGCGCCCACGACTCAATCGCCGCCGCGCTGGCATCTTCGCCGCCCGCCGCCGCCGACTCCCAGCGGCGGCGATCGCGCGCCAATAGGTCGCTCAGCGCGATTCGGGATTGCCCGCCAAGCGCCGCGCGCAACTGGACAACAGCCGCTGGCGTACGCATCCCCGCAGTGCCCGGCGTCGATTGGCCTCCCAGTTCGAAATGCGCCGACAACCCGGCACGAGCCCATGGCGGCAGATCCGATCCGAAGCAGGCATCCGACTGCATGGCGAACACTTCAGCACCAAGTTGCTCCACGAACCGCTGCGCTTCAATTCCTTCGACGCAGGCAAACAGGCCGGTCCCTAGGGCACCGTGTCCGAAGATCACCGGGCGCGAACGCACATCGAATCCGCGGCGCAGGCGCACAGTGTCGGAGTAGTCACGCTGGAACT
>SYPI01000142.1 GCA_005804005.1 Planctomycetia bacterium | reverse complement strand
GCTAGCGCGCCGCGCGGGGCACGAACCGAACGACGCGAACGGATGACCAAGCTGCGCGCCCGCATCGCTGAGCGGCTGGTCGCCTCGCAGCAGACCACCGCCACGCTGACCACCTTCAACGAGGTGGACATGAGCGAGGTGGCGCGCCTGCGAGCCGATCACAAGGAGGCCTTCGAGAAGGCGCACGGGATCAGTCTGGGAATGATGGGCTTCTTCATCAAGGCGGCAGTCAGCGCCCTGCAGCGATATCCGCGCCTGAATGCCTTCGTCGATGGTGATGAACTGATACTGCACGACTATGTCGACATCGCGGTGGCCGTCGGCACCGATCGCGGCCTAGTCGTGCCGGTAATCCGCAACGCCCATGAGCGGAGCTTCGCCGAGTTGGAGGCGATCGTGAAGGACTTCGGTGCCCGCGGCCGCACCGGCGAACTGACCGTGGAGGAGATGACCGGCGGCACATTCACCGTTTCCAACGGCGGCGTTTACGGCTCGCTGATGTCCACCACGATTCTCAATCCACCGCAGTCTGGAATCCTCGGAATGCACGGCATCAAGCGCCGCGCGGTGGAGGACCCGCGCAACCCGGGCCAGGTGGTCATCCGCCCGATGATGTATCTGGCTATGTCGTACGACCACCGCATCGTGGATGGAACCGAGGCGGTCCAGTTCCTCGTACATGTGAAGGAATGCATTGAGCACCCCGAACGGATGCTGCTCGGGATCTGATGCCGGTTCGATTTTCTGAAGTGGAGGACTCTCGAATGCGTGCCCTCACCGCCGCAGTGCTGTCCGTGGCCCTCCTCGCCCCGCTGGGATGTGACCCAGAGACTTCCGACACTCCGGCCCCGGCCCCGCCATCGAGCAACGCCGGAAAGCCCGCGCCGGATTTCGCGCCGATCATGAAGCGCATCGCCGCCGACTGTGCCACCGAGGGGAAGCTGGCCGGCAAGGCCAAGGGCGGTGCAGCGCTCTCCGACAGTGAGTCGGCTGAGTACTGGAAGGCGCACAATGACCGGATCAATGCCCTCGAAGAGATTGTCAACATGACCAACTCCAATCCGCGCTGGAAGGGGGCGCTCTCTGCGGCGTTCGATGCCAATTGTCGCGATGCGGCCACGCGGATGTACGCGATGCAGGGCAAGGGAATACTGAACGGACTGGGCAAGAACCCAAACCCGCGGCCCAAGACCGGCAAGTCTGAGGAACACATCATCATTGCCACCTTTGGTCAGTGGCGCTTCAGCGTCGGGATGTAGCGCGGCCTCACGACGTCGCTGCGACATTCTGTCCCGCTGTGGGATCGCGCGCGCTGGGGCGGGAGCGAACTAGTGACCACCGGAACGGGCCAAGCGCTCAATCTCTCCAGCGCGGGACTCGTCCTGATCGGGCTTCACGCCGAGGTACTGCAGTGATTCATCGAGCACATCGCGCACCACCGGGCCAGCGATCGAGCCGCCGAAATGGCCCTTGGACTTGTCCGGGTCGTCGATGACGCAGAGCACCACCAGCCGCGGGTTGACCAGCGGCGCCCCGGCAATGAAGCTGCTGACATAGCGATCTTCGAAGTACCCGCTGCCCTGCCCCTTGGGCTTGGGCAACTGCGCGGTGCCCGACTTGCCAAACATCCGGTAGAGAGTCGACTGGGCCTTGCGCCCGGTGCCCTCGGTGACCACATCGGCCATCGCCTCGCGGGTCATCAGGGAGACGGCCTCGCTGATGGCCCGGTGTGTAATCGCTGGCGCCGGTCGGCCATCAGGCAAGATGGCCCCGCGCAGCCGTGGCTGAACGATCGATCCATCCCCGCAGAATGCGGCAAACGCTCCGGCCATTTGCACCGGTGTCACCCCGATTTCGTGGCCCATGGCGACCGAGGTCTGCGTGAAGTGCGACCAGCCAGCTGGTGCGGTGATCAGTCCGATGGACTCACCCGGCACACCACAGTGAGTCGGCTGTCCGAAGCCGAATGCCTGCACGGTGCGCTGCATTTCCTCTTGGCTCATGCGCTCGGCCACGATTGCCATACCGGCGTTGAGGCTCTTTACCAGCACCGTGCGCCACGAAACCGGGCCGTAGTACTTCACATCGCGGATAGCGCGCCCCTTGCTGGTGCGGTGCGGGCCGCTGCGCGGGGTTGGAATGGTCGAGTCGGGGCGGGCCTTTCCCAGTTCGGTCGCTGCTGCCCAGACGAAAGGTTTGAATGTCGAGCCGGGCTCGTACGGATCGGTCACGCAACGATTGCGACCCAGCGCCGCGTCCAGACGCCGCATCGGATCATCGGTGACTTCGCGCCAGCCGGAACGGCTGCGCAACACATCGGCCATGGCCAGCAGATCGCCAGTGGCCGGATCGAGAACCACTACCCGCCCGCCACCAGCGTTCCAGTGGCGTACCGCTTCATTCAGCACGCGTTCAGCGATTTCCTGGATCACGAGATCGATGGTCAGGCGCACATCGTCACCATCGCTGGCCGGACGGTACCCCTCCTCATCAATGTGCAACGGGCGACGCCGCACATCGCGCAGGAAGGTGAGATTGCCATTCACGGAGGCCAGTTCCTTCTGATAGGAAAGTTCGGCACCGGAAAGCCCCTTCTCTTCGCCACCCACCTTGC
>SYPI01000141.1 GCA_005804005.1 Planctomycetia bacterium | reverse complement strand
GCTGCCCGAGGCGCAACTCGACCGATTCTTCTTCAAGTTGGAGGTCGGCTACTCCACGCGCAGCGAGATGGCCGAGATTCTCAACCGAACTACGGCCGGTGAACCACCGGCCATCGCTGCCGTGATGGATGCCGCCACGATTCTGGCCCATCAGAAACTGGTGCGCCGCGTGGCGGTGGCCGAGCATGTGCAGGACTACGCGGTGCGGCTGGTGATGGCCACTCACCCCAAGGGGCAGTTCGCCACACCGATGGTGAACCAGTTCCTGCGATTCGGTGCCAGCCCGCGCGCCGCGCAGACGCTGATTCTGGGCGCCAAGGTGAAGGCGCTGCTGGCCGGGCGCAGCAGCGTGGCTGTGGAAGACATTCGCGGCGTGGCGCTGCCCGCCATGCGGCATCGGGTGCTGATGAACTTCGAGGGTGAGGCTGAGGGAATCGTGGCTGACGCGATCCTTGCCAACATCGTCGAGACGCTTCCCGCCGACGCTCGGGTCGGGGCAGAGTCCTAGCGCGGTCCAGCGGGGACGCCCTCGACCGATTGCCCCCGGAGGCGCTTGCATCGCAGCCGTTGAATCGGACGCTTCCATTGAGGGAGAGGGCCTTGTGGGCCGCTCTGCCCTCGCAAGGAGGCCCCGTGTCGCACCATACTGATCCGTCACAGTCCTCGAGTCACCAGCTGGACTCTGGCCGTCAGGAGCATGGCGAGTCGCCGCAGCCTCCCGCCCGATTTCGTCTGGGCAGCCGTCCGGGCGATGATGCTTGGGACCGTTGCCCCGACCGGCTGGATAGCGGACCGCCTCATCGACCCAGTGGTCGGCGAAGTGCACCGGCGGAGTTCCTGCGCGACCCCTCCATCGCTGACTGTGTTTCGTCGGCTATCTCCACCTACGCCAGCCTTGCCGACGAGTGTGATGTTTCTCTGCGCGCCGAACTAGATGAGGCCGCCTCGGCAGTTCGCGCTGGCCCGCTGAGCACGGTCATTGTCGGCGCCCTGCGCCGGGCTATCGATTCATGTCGCACTGCGGTGCAGGAAGCGCCGGGTGCACTTTGTGGTCACGAAGTTGTGGTGTGCGTGCGTAGTGATGGCACGCATGTTCATGCCCATGTCCTCGACAACGGGGCTTCGGATGCCACCTGTCAGGCCTGGGAGCGAACGCCGACCCTGGCGCTGTGCGCCGGAATAGTCCGCAGTCTGGGCGGCGAGTTCTGGTTTCGACAGGTGCCATTCGGGGCCGGGGCGATTCTGAGCGCCCGAGTGCCGTTGGCCAGCCTGCGTGTGGAGTAGCAGGAGAACCAATCTGGCTGCAACGCCGTAGGCTATTGGAGACTTCATGAGCCAGCCCACGCGCCAAACTGCTTGTTTCGTGATCGCCTCCTTCGCTTCGATGTGGAGCGGGGGCATTGTGCTGGCGCAGGTTGACCCGGGAGCTTCGAACAATGTGCTCGGCTGGCAGGTGCCGCCGCAAGTGATCTTCGCCGACGACGGGCACCCGACTTCCGGTCAGGGGTTCGCCTCGTGCATGTCGATGAGCCCCGATGGCAGCGTGCTGGTGATCGGCGCGGCGAACACCTCAGTTGATTCTCTCAACGGTGTAGGCGCGGTGCACCTCTATGAACGCGGACCGGCCGGCACATGGCAGTGGGTTCAGAAAATCACCGCGCCCGAAGACTTCACCTTCGGACCTGAGGATGCCACCCCGCCCGGCTTCGCCCAGTTCGGCTCAAGCGTCGCTGTGGATGGCAAGACGCTGGTGGTTGGGGCCTGGGGCTACGCCGCCTTTGGCGATCCGGTCTTCGGTGGCAAGGCGTTTGTGTTCACCCGCAAGGATGCCGATGGATTCTGGGGCAAGCACCCGGAAGATGGTTCGGGCATGGCGGTCGATACCGTGCTGCCGGACGCGACGCTGGAGGCCAGCGACGCTGAGATGCTCGATCTGTTTGGCTTCGCCGTGGCCGTTGATGTCGACGGGGCGGGCGATGGCGTGGTGGTGGTCGGCAAGTCGCTAGCCGGCGCCAGCAACGAAGGCAACGCCTATGTATTCAATGGGGTCGGGGGTGTATGGACGCAGTCGCAGAAACTGCGCCGCGCCGACTCGGCCATCAGCGACCAGTTCGGTTCCAAGGTGGCGGTGAGTCTGCCGTGGATCGCGGTTGGTGTGCAGAACGCCGACACGCCCAATGGGTTCAACTCCGGCTCAGTCTGCCTGTTCCAGGGAACAGATGCTGGCCGTGGGATTCTGCAGTGGCCCGAGGTCCCCACGCAGGAGTTGCTGCCAGCGGCTGGACGCAGTGGAGATGGATTCGGCGCAGCGCTGGCGTTGTCAAACAGCGTGCTGGCTGCTGGCGCCCCCGGCGTTGATCGCGATGCCACTGGCACGACCATTACTGACTGCGGAGCGGTGGTGATGTGGACTTTGGTCGGCGACGCCTGGACTGAAGGCCCGACCCTTCGCGCTCGTGAACCGAATCAGGCCGATGCCACTGGCTACGCCGTGGCGTGCTCATCAGGCGCAGCGACGATCTTGGTCGGCGCACCTGGCTACGAGGGTGGCGAGGTACAGAGCGGCACCGGCTTCGTGTTCCGCCGCAGTATCGACGGCTGGGTTCTCGACAATGAGGACATGTGGTCGCCAATGGCTCTGCGCGACCAGCAGTTCGGTCGCTCCGTGGCGCTGAGCGGCGATGGCCGCACGGCCGTACTCGGCAGCGAGTACCCCAACTCCGAACCGAGCATGGCCTTTGGCTTCCAGTACTCGGAAGTTGCTGAACCGGACAAGGGTGGAGAGCTGCCTGACAACGCCGCCCCCGAGCCGTTCTCCCCCGGCGCCGATGGCCCGGAGATCGGCGAGGATGATCCGGATGATCCCGGCAGCGGCGGTGGAACTCCGCCCAGCGGCGGTGGATCCGGAACCCCGGTCACCACGGCGCTCACGCCACTCACTGAGAGTTTCGGGCTGGTGAAGTTCACCATCGTTTCAGAGAGCGATGACGCCATCAACCTCTACGGCACGCAGACGGACGGGCAGCACACCCGTAACCAGCCCGAGCCGGAGTTCATGGGCAAGTCCACTGAGGGCTGGCAGTTGCTGGGTACCCCGGACATCAATGGCGACTTGGGCGGCGATTTGATCTTCTTCGACCCCGTCACCCGCAAGATCTGGGCGCGGCTGCGCGATGCGCTGCATCTTGACCCGGCGGTGACGCTGGAAGTGCTTCCGGCTGGTTACACCTATGCCGCTTGGGGAGACTTCAATGACGACGGGCGCGATGATCTGGCGTTCCTGAAGCCGGGGCTGCTGCTGATCTGGAGCGTGAATGCCGACGGGACCATCACTCCCGAGCCCGAGATCGCCATGCCCTCCGGGTCTTGGACGGCGACGACCGCGGATGTTGACGGCAACGATTCCGTCGACCTAATGGTTCGCAATCGCGCCTCCGCCACGCTGCTGAAGGTGAACATCGGCAACACTGATACCCCGTTCACCACGCTGCCGGATGCCGGATCGGATTCACAGCTGGCTTCCATCGCCGACCTCGATGCCGATGGCGAGCCCGATGAAGTGTGGGTCAAGGACGACACCCTCACCTTCACCTTCCTTGAAGGCGCAGCGGCGGTCGAGAGCCGCCCTTGGACGGTGGACATGGACGACTACGAAGTGCTCGCTTTCCGCGACTTCGACAACAACGGCGTTGGCGACCCGCTACTGCGCAATCGCTCCACTGACAACCTGGTGGTTGTTCTGTTGGAGTTCCAGACCCCCGAGGAACTGATCGCCGAGATCAGTCCAGACGATGATGACGGTCCGGCCGGCACCGGCAACACCGAGAGCCCGCTGGCCATCGCTGACAGCGCCGCCGACGGCCGCCTTTACACCCGCGGGTTCGTGCGGGTGATTGCCCGGCGATCCATCGGTGACCTGAAGGGGCTGCGCTTCAAGGACATTTCGATCCGCTGAGCGATCGCTATCCTCGCGGGAATGGACCGAGCCACACTCGCCCGCCGCATCGCCGACGCCTCGCTTCTGCGCGGCACTTTCACGCTGCGCAGCGGGCGCACCAGTTCGTACTACCTAGACAAGTACCTCTTCTCGACCCAGCCGGAGATTCTGGCGGCGCTGGGCAAGGAGTTTGCGGCGCGGCTGCCAAAGGGAGTGACCCGTCTGGCTGGCGCGGAACTCGGCGGCATTCCACTGGTGAGCGCGGCATCACTCGCCAGCGGCCTGCCGTGCATATTTGTGCGCAATCAGAAGAAGGACTACGGCACTGCCAAGCAGCTGGAGGGGAAGTTGGAAGCGAGTGACCGCGTGGCCATCGTTGAAGATGTGGCGACTACCGGTGGGCAGGCTCTCGAAGCGGCCAAGGTCATCCGCGCCAGCGGCGCCACGGTGGTCACGATCATCGCCACCATCGACCGTCAAGAGGGGGCGCGTCAGGCGATCGAAGCCGAAGGCATCGCTTTTGATTCAATCTTCACCGTGGCTGATCTGGGCGTGACCCCGTAACTCCTCCACCCCGCGATCAACACGGCGCAATCATCCCCTCTTTCTGACCGCAGTGTGCATGATCCAGTGCCGCTCCGCGCCCACAGCGCAGAGCGGGGACTTCGAGCGAGCAGGCTGTTCCTCCGAGCACGCCGGGATGGGCGCTCGACGACCCCCAAAGCATTGGCGCCCCCGGCGAAGGTTGAGTCCGCGACCCTTCGCCGCGGGCCCGGCGCGCGCAGGAGGAACTGCCGGTCGGCGCGGCGGGAAGCGTGACTTCGCAAGTAAGGGTGGACCGCGCCGGAGCACGCGAGCGTCCCCGCGACCGCTTCGGGCGCGGAGCGCGGGCGCGGAGCGCGAGCGCGAGTGCTGCGGGCGCGGAGTGAAGTTGGTTAGGCCCCGGCAGCGACGGTGGTGCGCGAACGCTGCTGCACAAACTGCACGATGCTGTGCGCGACATGCTGGCGCTGTTCGCCGGTGAGTTCGGGGAAGATCGGCAGCGCAATGGTTTCTCTTGCGGCCCGCTCGGAGTGCGGCAGTGATCCTTCCTTCTGGCCCAACTCGGCGAAACACTCCTGCATGTGCAGCGGCACCGGGTAGTAAATCTCGGTGCCGATCTTCTCGCTGGTGAGGTGGGCGCGCAGCTCGTCGCGCATTTCAGCGCGCACGCGAATCACATACTGGTTGTAGATGTGGCGCGCCGGTGCTGGACGCCGCCACGGGAAGCGAAGCGGCAGGCCGCCCGAGTCAGTCGGCTGGTCTCCCGGCCGCGCGCCAGCCGCGGCAAAGGCGTTGTCGTAGTGAGCGGCATTGGCAGCCCGGCCGGAGTGCCACTTCTCGAGGTGCCGCAACTTCACGCGCAGCACCGCCGCCTGCAGGGCGTCGAGTCGGCCGTTGAAGCCGACCATCTCGTGGTAGTAGCGCACCTTGCTGCCGTGGACGCGGATCATCTTCATC
>SYPI01000140.1 GCA_005804005.1 Planctomycetia bacterium | reverse complement strand
GTGGCCGCCAGCAGATCGCCAATGCCCAGTCCGCGCCGCAGTCGGCCACGCACCTCGGCGGTGGCCTGCCACACGGT
The DNA here is from genome assembly GCA_005804005.1 of Planctomycetia bacterium. GTDB lineage: Bacteria > Planctomycetota > Phycisphaerae > Phycisphaerales > SM1A02 > SYPI01. The sequence continues at coordinate 3,576 of SYPI01000140.1, read as the reverse complement.
TGGGTGGCGTTCGATTAGCCGATCCACAGCGACCCGCACGCTGCCGCTCTCGCAGACGCGCCCGAGATCATTGCGCATCAAGTCGACGATCATGGCCAGCTCGGCGGCGTCCTTCGGACTGGCCTCGAGCGCGGCTCGCTCAACCTCATCCAGCGCGCCCGGTGCCGGGCGGGTGCCCTTCATCGGCGTGGCGACAACTTCGCGCGTGGCCGGGTCGAAGCGCAGGAACGACTCCGGGCTGAACGAAAGGATGGCGCGCTGCTCATCCAGTTCTATGTACGCCCCATAGCGCGCCCCGATGCGCTCGAGGGCATCGGCGGCGAACGCGCGGCGACTCCCGCGCAGCCGGGCCTCAAAGCGGTGGGTCAGGTTGGCCTGAAAGATGTCGCCAGCGCGGATCAGTTCGACGGTGCGCTCAACCTTGCGGCGGAACTGCCCGGCGGGCTCGGTCGGTAGCAGTTCGCTCGCCGACCAGGATTGTCGGGGCGCGCACTCTTGGGCTAGGCACCCAAGCAAGTCCTCAGTAGGTGGTTCACAACGCAGGAACTCGGCTAGTGGCCAGCCGGGCAGCGGCGCTGGCGCGGCGGCGAACCCGCGCGGCTCCCAGATAGCGCCGCATTCGTAACTCAGCGCGGCTAGCCAGCCGGCGTCGAGCGCGCTGCCGGAAGGCGGCGGGCAGTTGCTAGTGTCAGCGCCTGAAAGCGCGCTCAGGAAGGCTTCAACTTCCGCACGGTCGTTGGCGCGGATGATCGCACTCGGCTCAGCGATGAGGAGCCAATGGTCGCGCGCCTGCGCCCCGGTTGACCAGAGCACACAGATGGGGCGTTCGGCGGCCCAGCCTGAGATGGCCGCAGGCGCAATCACTCTCGCCTGCTCTTGCATGAGGTTCGCCACCGGGCCATGGTAGTGGTCTGCTCGCATTGCTCGGCCGATTCCAGTTGGTTTCGAGTTGCAGCATTCTTTGGGATGTGGCTACGCTTGCTGTCATGAACGGGTGGCAATGGGGCGGGCGCGAATTGAGATTGCTTGGGTGGCTAGCAGCAGTGGTGATTGCGGCATGCGAGGTGAGTTCAGTCGGGAGCGGGCAGAAACTCGTTTTGTGCACTACACAACTGTTCCGGGAGGCAAGGCATGATCTCCGCGAAGCGTTCGCGACATCGGGAAGCGATCGTGATCTGGTGGGGGCTCGGCGCAGTGATGGTGCACCCTGCGTCGGGCGACGATCAGCCACCGCCCGTTGAATCGGTGGTTTCACTCGACATTGAGGTCTACGGCTGGAAGTTCACTCCCGCCGTGAACTCCGGCGAGCTCCGGGGCTTTGTGGCGCAGATCCTGCCAGAACTTGCCTACCCGGGAAAGCTCGATGTGCTCTGGTTCGAACCCGATGGCACGGGAACTTGGAGTGCGTGGGGGTGGAACGAACCCGGGACGCTTGCCAATGCGGTTGGTTGGATTCGCTCGCACCTAGCGCACGACACAGTGTTTTCGGAGAACCCGCGCATCCAGTCCCTTGCCCCAACCGAGCCAGGCTCATGGTTGGGTCCAGTTCGCCTGTCGCGAGGACTCCTAGAGGATCATCCGTTGCAACTAGTGCTAGGTGAGGCGCCGCGCAGTTCACAACTGTTCGAAACGCTCGAGCAAGCTGGCTGGGGAGTTGCCCCAGTCATCTCGCGATTGTCTGAGGCTGATTACGCGCCTGGCGCCAGCGCGGGCGTTTCACTTCAGCAACTCCTCTGGGCACTCGGCGGGAAAACACTGGCGTTGGTTCCTGGAACGATTGCTCAGGTCGGCTCCGCACCGACTGTCGCGGGTCCTGACTTCCCGTGGGATTGCTCATGCACGACGGCCTTTGGGTTGCCATCCTGCGGGCCGTGGGTGCCATCGAATCCTCCCGCCTCCCACGGCCAGAGCGGTGGCACAGTGTGCCACTGGCAACGCACCTGCACCACACCATGGCGAACGAGCGGAGACTTCTTCCTTTCATGTATCGACTGCCGAGATACTGGTACCTATTCCGTCGTGGAGTACGAACGCACGACCGAACCACCCGGAGCGCCGTGCGTACCGCCACCATGACGCCAGGCGCGCGGCGGGCAAGACTGTGCAAGGTTCTGCTCTGGTGCTTCGCGGGCAGCGCGCTCTTGACAGTTGGGTCGGCGGCTGGGTTACATTGGTTGTTGATCCGGTTGGACCGGTCTGAACGGTACGCCATCTACTCCGCTGGTGACTTGTGGCCCGGCTATCGATTGGCTTGGCCTGCCAAGAATCCGGCGAATGCCCGGGTGCTGGCCGCTACAGGTGTCGGGATCACTTACTTGGAAATCCGATGGCCGAGCCCTGACTCGAATGGTGTCCAGCAACTGCGGTGCTTCGAGACATACCTAGGTTGGCCTCAGGCGTTCGTCTCCACTGGCTGGGATGTGGTAGGTCTCCGTGGCGCGATCCAACTAGAGGGTTGGGTACTTCCTGACGGCGCAACCGTCCCCAAGAATCTCGCTCCGAGGACAACAGTGCTCTGGTCGGGCGTTGCATTCGATCTCCTTACCTTTGGGCTACCGCTGTTGGCCGCTGCCACTTGGAGTAGGCGCCTGGCTGGATCTGATTGCAGAAGAGCGAGATTTGCGGCCACTCTCGCCGCGTTGGGGTGGTTGGTTGGGCTCGGCATCCCGGAGTGCGGGCTAATGCTGGCCAATGTGGGAGGCATCGGGTATCCCGGGTTGGTTCGCACCAAGCAGTACGCCACCCCCAGCGAGTGCGGCCCAGCGGAGATCGTCGAAGCGTTCACTCCAGCTGGTAACTCGACCGAGCAGTATTGGGGATTTGAGGCGACCAACCTAGCAGTCACATGGCGCCGTCAGGACCTGATCCTGCTAGACAACGGCGGCCGATACGTATCACTGCTGCGACGCGGCGAGACCATGACCGCAGGCTGGCCATTGCCAGCGTTTGCGGTTGGCGACTCGGCCAGTGCGATTCTGCAGATTGAGGACATCTCCCAACTGCGCGTCCAGTGGGATCGTTGGGCGGTCAATGTTGCGGTGCTAGTGTGTGTGGGGTCGATCTGGCTGATCCCCAGCGCGGTTCGTCGCCGCGTCAGGCGGACCCGAGGACAGTGCCCAGAGTGTGGGTACCCACTCGTCAGCCCAGCATCGTGTCCTGAGTGCGGTCCCAAGGGGGGCTCAGCGCTCCATTGATATGACGGGACGGGAGGAGTCGCGGCCACCGCTTGGCTAGACAACGCGTGGGTGGGCGTGGGTGGTGGCGGATCAGATCACGGTCCTGGTGGGAACAACCTGTGGCCGCGCGTCCGATTTGGCGAGTTAGTTCCATTGGTCATCCGCGTGGGATGCCCACTACCCCCGTTTCCGCCAGGTCCGGCGATCATGACCTGCTTGGCGACCAGCATCGAACGCATGGGCTTGCCACGGACCTGCTGTCGGCGGCAGCCTCTCAACGATTGTTCTGGACGCGATATCACCGTTGATCTATGGTGCCAGCATGGGCCGGTGCCCCGGGAAGCGAGTTCTGAAAAATGGCGCAGCGGTGGCGGCTCTGCTGTTGTGCGCTACCACCTCG
>SYPI01000139.1 GCA_005804005.1 Planctomycetia bacterium | reverse complement strand
TGTTCGACTATTGGCACTGGACAGCAGCAGCGCTGGCGAGACGCGCGAACTGGCCCGCCGGTGCATTGAACTTAATGAATCCCGCAAGCTGGTCTCCGGCCGCATGGAGGAGGAAGCGCGGTCAATGTTGGATGAGTCGCCCGGTGAGTGCGTGGTGCTGGCCCGGGCCGGTTGGCATGTGGGGGTGATCGGTCTAGTGGCTGGGCGCATCGCCGAGTCCACTGGGCGTCCGGCGGTGCTGCTGTGCATCGAGGATGATGGCTCCGTTCGCGGCTCAGCGCGCAGCGTGGCTGGCTACTCAATTCTCGCTGGTTTGAGCTCCTGCGCGGAACTGCTCGCGCACTATGGCGGCCACGCCGCCGCTGCCGGGTTGACGCTGCGCAGTGCGGACTCGCAGCCGAGCCCGGGCGCGGAGTCGACGGGTGTCGCGGATCAGATTCAACGCCTTCGTGACGGGCTCTCCGCGCATGTTCGACAAGCCCTCGGCGGCGAATCGGTCGCAGCGCGTGAGTACGACTTCGAAGCCACCGTGGCAGAGTGCGCCGACATCCATGAGGTGAGTGCGCTAGCTCAGGCCGAGCCGTTTGGACTGGGCAACCCCTCGCCGACCATTCTGGTGCGCGGCGCGCGGTTGGTCTCTGGCACCCGAGAGATGGGGGTCACGCGGGCGCATGTGACGTTCACGGTTGCCCCTCAGGGTGGCGTGGTCGCGGCAGGGCGCTTGGGACCAACCAACTTGCGCTGTGTGTGGTTCGGCGGGGCGAGTCAGTGCGCTGGCTTCAACGAGGGCGCCAAAGTGGACCTGCTCATCAAGCCGCGCCGCTCGGAGTTCCGAGGAGTGCCATCGGCCGAAGCAGTCGTGGCGGCTGCGCGTCTCCTCAGAGAGTGACGCGCCCGCCGCGCTCGACTGCAAGGCCAGAGACTTTCCCCCGCAGGTCGGCGGCGCAGAGTGCCCGCAGCGGCGAGATTTCAATCTGGCAATCGGGCGTGCCGTCGCACTGGCGCGGGATCACCACTCCGGCCGCTTCCAGCCAGTTGGCGAACTGTGCGCTCTGGGCGGCGCCGCTGCTTTGCGGGCTGTCGTCGCCGCTGGCGTTCTTGATCGGGGCGAACTCGTCCTCGCGGCGAACTTCGACCACTAGAGATCGTCCCGTCAACGGTAGGGCGTCGAAGATGAACGCCTCCAGTTTCCAGGCGTTGGGCTGGTTAGGTTCAACCAGCACGCCGCGCTCATCAATGAACGGCACCTTCTTGTATGCCCGGTGGAATGGCAGGGCGAACGAGTCCGCCTCAGCGGTGAGTTTCTTGGCGAAATCAACGGCGATGGCATGGATGGCGATCGATCCGGCCCCGAACAGCAGGTGGCCCTGCAAGTCCATGGCATTGGACTGTTCGGCGGAGAGGTCGCTGTATTCCACCACCGCGGTCCGGCCGTCGATCAGCGCGAAGACTCCGACGCGCTCGGCGACGTTGCGCTTGGCGACGGCCTTGCTGCTCATCTCAGCCGAACTGCCCGGGTGGCCGGCGTGCATCCCAAGGAAAACCGGGTCGATCACCCGGGCGAGGGGGTTGTCCACCTGAAAGTAGCTGATGTGCCTCACGCCGCGGCGGGTCATCTCCTCGAGTGCGCCGCTCTGCGCCAGCGCCCGCAGCGCGCCGCCGTGCCCGTCGGGATTCACGGCGATTTCTCCCGGGGCACTGAGCAGCATCTTGCCCCCATCATCCAGACTCGGGATCGTCCCCTGCATGAAGAGCCGCACGCTCTCCGCGCCGAGCCCGAACCAAGAGTGCTCGCGGAAGAACGACTCAGTTGCCGCGTGGTTCAACGGGCTGGTCATGACGAACCAGGGGATCGATGCGCCGGTGCGCCGACGCCAGCCCAGAATCGACTCAGCGAACAGTTGGAAGAGCGGCTTGCCAGTGCATGGCGTGGCCGGGAACAGTCCCTTGGGTCCGTCGTAGCCCAAGCGCGTGCCCTGTCCGCCAGCGACGGTGAAGCAACACACTTCGCCCGCAGCGACCAGTTTCAGGCCTAGGGACTCCCAGTGAGGACTATCGGCACTGTCCCGCAGCACCGTGGTCAGCGGCTGCGGGGCGGACCCCGACGGCGCGCCTCTCTCCCGGTCGAGGCGCTCGATCAGTTGCAGTGGCAACGCCTCGATCTGATCGAGCAACTGCCCGCGCTGGCCATCATCCAGCCGCTCCCAGAAAGCCAGCAGGTGCTCCTGTCGAAATCGCCGCAGAACATCTAGCGCGGTGCGGTGGCGCTGCCGGAGGTCCGGCTGCGCCGCACTCATCGCCCGTTCGCCTGCGGCGCCTCCGGCTCCGACCAGCCGTCAGGGCGGTGGCGGACGATCTTGCCGGTCTGCAGGTAGATGACCTGCTCGCAGATGTTGGTGCTGTGGTCAGCGATTCGCTCCAGCGACTTGGTCACGCTCATCAGCCGAAACGCGAACCGCACCGAGAGGGCACTCAGTGCCACCCGCTCCTGAGCGTGCAGGAGTATCTCATTGCGGAACCGGTCAACGGTGTCATCAAACAGCAGCACCTGCCGGGCCAGTTCGGCGTCGCCGCTGGCCAGCGCCCGGGTGGCATCACGCAACATGCCCACCACGCTGTTGGCCATCACCCGGAATGTGGCTGGCGGTGGCTCGGCAGTCGGGAATGGCTCGAGCACCTGCTCAGCGATGAGCAAGCCGATGTCAGCAATCCGCTCCAGTTCGTTATTCACCTTCACGATGGTCAGCACCGAGCGGATCTGGTGCTCATCCTGCGAACCCCGGGCCAGCAGTGGGATGGATGCCCGCTCGATGGCCACATCGACCCGGTCGACCTCATCATCGTGGGCCACTACCAGCCGCGCCTTGTCGGCATCTCGTTCGAAGAATGCCTCCACCGCTCGGGTGCACAACTCCAGCACCCGCGATCCTTGGTCGGAGATTTCCCCGTGGAGCGTGGCCAGTTGCTCAGTGAATGTCGGCACAGCGCTAGGATAGCGATGTGGCTGCGCTGGGAGTGAACATCGATCATGTGGCCACGGTGCGGCAGGCTCGGCGTGGTCGCGAGCCCGATCCGGTGGTGGCGGCGCGCGAGGCCGAGGCCGGTGGCGCCGACGGAATCACGGTGCACTTGCGGGAAGACCGGCGGCACATCAACGACGAAGACCTGCGCCGCCTGCGCCGCATCGTGCGCGTGCCGCTGAATCTGGAGATGGCCGCCACTGACGAGATGCTGGAGATCGCCCGCAGTGTGCGGCCCGACTTCGCCATGCTGGTTCCCGAAGGCCGTCAGGAAGTCACCACCGAGGGCGGGCTGGATGTTGCGGCACAGGAGGAGCGGCTGAAGGGGTTCGTGGCGCGGCTGAAAGGCGCTGGAATTCCCACCAGCGTGTTCGTAGATCCGGAGGAGAACCAGTTGCGCGCCGCGCAGCGCATCGGCGCCCACACCTGCGAAATCCACACCGGGCGCTATGCCCATGCCGGCGACTCCCTCTATCACCCGGAGGCCATGGATGAACGAGGTCGGGAAGTGCTGGAAGCTGCGGTCGGTCGTGAACTGGCGCTGATCGCAGCCGCTGGCCTGGTGGTCCAGCGCCTAGGGATGCGCTTCAACGCCGGCCACGGCCTCAACGAAGAAAATGTCGGAGCCATCGCCGCGCTGCCCGGGCTGGCGGAACTGCACATCGGGCATTCAATCGTCAGCCAGGCGGTGTTTACCGGGCTGCGTGAAGCGGTGCGGCGGATGAAGAGTGCCATCGCCGCGGGCTGCCGCGCCGACTAGAGCCCCGCGGCTCGCGATTCGCGGACCGTGGCCCTCGGCGGCTCGGCCGAGCAGTCGACATCCACCACGAAGAACCCGCCACGGTGCCGCTGGATGAGCGGCCACAACACCGTCGAGTCGATCTGCGGAATGTTCTTGCGCGCCACCTCGTCCACCGGAACCCACTCGAGCCGCCCTTCTTCAAACTCTCGTTCGGGAATCTCCTTCGCACCCAGAGTGCGACAGAACTCGAAGCAGAACAGCAACCAGTGGGCCTGCCCCTGATAGGCGCGTTCGGCCACGATGCCGGTGAGTTGCATGTCGGTGGCCGCGGCGGCGATGCCCGCCTCCTCGCGCACCTCGCGTGCCGCGCAATCGTGGGGCGACTCTCCCTGGGCGATCTCCACCTTGCCGCCGATGGGCGAGTACATGTCGGAGTTGGGCAACTTGCGACGGTGGAGCAGAAGCAGGCGGCCGAGTTCGTCGTACAGGTAACAGAGCACCGCCACGCGATACGGCAGACCCAGCGCGTCGTATGGATCCGGCGACGGGGAGCTCACCCCTGAGCCCCGGCCCGGCTACCACGGCGCGACGGTGTGGCTGGTGGTGCGGCCGCGGGCTTGAGGAATCTCTTTACCAGCGAACGGATCTGTTCCAGCGCTGCCGGGCTGGGTGGGCACATCGGCAGGCGCAGCGCGCCGGAGTCGAGCCCCAGCAGAGCCATGGCAGTCTTCACCGGAATCGGATTGGTGTCCAGCGTCAGCAGTTCCTTGGCCAGCGGGAAGAGCGCTTCGTGAATGGTTCGGGCTCGGGCCAGATCATTGGAGTTCAGGGCATCGCACAAGGACTGCACTCGCGCCGGCAGCAGATTGCTCAGGACGCTCACCACCCCGGTAGCGCCCACGGCGGCAAATGCCGGGGTGAGGGTGTCGTCGCCGGAGAGGATGGTGATGCCACAGCGCTGTCGGATCTCACTGGCCGAGTCGATCGAACCGGTGGCTTCCTTGATTGCCCGGATGTGCGAATGAGCTGCCAGCCGTTCGATAGTTGCCGGGGCAATGGCCACGGCGCTGCGCCCGGGGATGTTGTAGAGAACCACCGGCAGTTCACACGAGTCGGCGATGGCCATGAAGTGCCGGTAAAGCCCTTCCTGCGAAGGCTTGTTGTAGTACGGGCTCACCTGCAAGGAGGCATCAGCGCCGAGGGAGTGCGCCAGTCGATGCAGATGTACGGCGTGGGCAGTGCTGTTTGAGCCGGCGCCGGCGATGACCTGCAGTCGGTGCGGCCGCGCCGCTTCGATCGCAGTGCGCACCACCAGTTCGTGCTCGGCTTCGCTGAGCGTGGGCGCCTCTCCGGTAGTGCCGCAGGGAACAATTCCGCGCACCCCACCGGCCGCCTGCGCGGCGATCTGCTCTTTGAGTCGGCGGGAATCAACCGCCGAACCATCCGCGGTGAACGGAGTGACAATCGCTGTGTAGCAGCCGCCGAATTCCATGGTTGGCAGGTTAGCCGCGCGGGACGGGCGCTCGGTGGGGGCGGTCGTTCCAACACCGAAGTGGCTGACCCATTCCTCAACCTCCTCACTGGACAGCGGGGCGGATGGTCGACCCGGGCTCGGTCGCGGTGTGCTGCGGCTATCGAAAGCCAGATGGCCGATGAACTCACTCGAGTCAATCGCCCGACAGCCGCGCTTGCGCGCCGTCTTCTGGACGGCGTGATCGCTGCTGACCACCAACACCCGGCGCGGGGCAGTAACGGTGCGCACGATGACCTCGATCGCCGAGTCGGCGCTGCGCCCGTGCCCGGCGTAGAGAATCCGTGCGCCGCCGCAGGGCACCTGCAGGCCGGGCACTCGGGAGCCGCAGGGGCCATCAGTCTGGGCCAGTGGCACCTCCTTGCGGACGCTGGCGCGGGGCATGGCGTCACAGACCAGCCAGACGTCATCAGCGGCGTATCGGGAGCGAGAAATCAGGGCCGCCAGCGAATCCAGCTCCAGACCGGCGCTCTCTGGCGCCAGCACCCCCTCCACATGGAGGGCGTTGTAGGCATCAATCACCAAAATCCGGCTGGCCATGTGGGTTTTTCCCCCTTCAGCGTAGCCGAGTCGGGTGTGCAACCGCTTGTAAGGCGGGGCGTTCTGCGGTCTAATGCCCCGTTCCCCTCCCGTCCCCGTTTCGAACATTCACACCTGAGGAAGGCTGGACGACTGTATGGCGATTCGAGTGAAGGCCCGCGGCAATGAGACCGCCGAACAACTGTTGCGGCGGTTCAAGAAGCTCTGCGAGAAGGAAGGCCTGACCAAGGATGTGAAGAAGCGGGCGCACTACGA
>SYPI01000138.1 GCA_005804005.1 Planctomycetia bacterium | reverse complement strand
GCCTACTCATCGGTTGAGGCGCCATTTGTTCGCGGCGATCGCCTAGTGCTTTTCAGCGACGGGCTGGCCGAGCAGCGCGATCTGGATGGCAACATGCTGGGCATTGAGCGGGTGATCGAGGCGCTGGCGCAGAGCACCAAGTCCGCCAGCGATGTTGAGTTGCTGATGGCGCTTCTGGCGCGCTTTGCCGGCGGCGCCACCTACAGCGACGATGTCACCATCGCCAGTCTGGAGTGGAAGGGGCTGGACGAGACGGTCGGCCCCTGAGGCGCGCTTGAATCAGTTAGTGGTGTGCTGGAAGGTGCGTGAGCTGGCGTTGCCGATCCACGCCCGCGGATCTTCCAGGTTTTCCAGACTGTTGTTGCCGGTGTGACCGTCGCAGAAGCCGACTGAAACCGTGCTGCCATAGCGCGGCAGGGGCACTGCCTGAGTGGACAGGACATCTAGAGCCCCATCAGTGAGAGACCAGACCTGCGTCTCTGCCAGCCGGGGTGGTACGCACCAGCCAAACCCCTCCAGCAGATCGAATGGCTCGTTCAGGCGGCCCGGAGCACGCCAGGTGCTGGACACGAAGCAGTTGATTTCGCTCGGGCGGCGAATGTGACTGGTGCTGCGCGAAACCACCTTGCCGCGCTGCTGAATGGTGCCCTCGGTGTAGCGAGCGTCGCCAAACACCATCACCGAATTCGTCCACCAGCCGCCGAGGTAGAAAGCGTTGTATCCAAAGCCCGGCTCAATGGCCGCGCCCGCACCGGGAAGAGTGGCGGCGGTATCAAACTCCGCTGGCAGCGCTGGCATCCCCGGCGGCACGCGGAAGTCGCTCTCGTCAATGCTCATGTCCACCGGATCGCGGTGGCCCATCATCGGATCGAGGTTGAAGTCCAGAAAGGGGAGCAGCCGCCAGGAGTAGGTCTGGCTCAGGGAGCGGTCGAGGTCAGCGCCAGCGCGATTGCGGTAGTTCACACCCCATGTTGTCTGCGTAGGCACATCCAGGAAGCCGGGCAACACCTGCTCGCCGGACTGGCCGGAGTACATGGTCCACGCCAGCACTACCTGACGCAGTCTGTTCAGTTCGCGGGTCTTCATGCCGCGCTTCTGCGCGCCGGAGAGGGCGCTAAGGGTGATGCCCAGCAGCAGTCCGATGATCGAGACAACGATCAGCATCTCGACCAGTGTGAAGGCGCGGCGCTTAGGCATCAGTGTCCTTTCATCCGCCGTGACGCGGCGGGAGTTCCCTTCATCAGTCAGGTCTGGCCGATGCTGATCTGTTCCACTAGGCCAGCCCGGATCTTCGCTTCCCCCGAACCCAACTCACCGATCGGAGCGGGAGGGACGATGTGCACCTTCTTCTCGCCCAATCGGGCCTCGCCCTTCTTCACCCGGGCCTCGAACGCCTGGCACTCGGCCAGCAGGCGCGGCAGGATTTCGGCCTCGGGCACATTGGCCACCCGCTCGCCCTGCACATAGATGATCCCGCGGCGATCGCCGGCGAAGACAGCCACATCGGCTCCCTCAGCCTCGCCAGGACCGTTGACGATGCAGCCCATCACTGCCACCTTGATCGGCAGGGTCAGTTCGGGCATGAGCACCTTCTCGACTTCCTTCACCAGGGTGAACAGGTCAACCTGGATGCGGCCGCAGGTCGGACAGGCGATCAGTTCCACTCCCTTGCGCTCGCGCTTACCCAAGCAGCAGAGCATCTCGATGCCGTCCTTGACCTCGTCGATGTGATCGCTGGCGTAGGAGATGCGAATCGTGTCGCCGATGCCGTTGGCCAGCAGGGTGGAGAGCGCGCTCACCGAGCGGATGCGGCCGGAGTCGACCGTGCCCGCGTGGGTGACCCCCAGATGCAGCGGGTAGTCGAAGCGCCGCGAGATCTCGGTGTAGATGTCGATGACCAACGAGGCGTCCATGCTTTTGGCACTGATGACCACATCGTGGAAGTCGCGCGCCGCGAAGATATCGAGGTACTCCTCCAGCTTGGCGATCATCAGCGCCAGCAGGTGACCAGAGCGATGGCCGGCGAAGTACTTGCCGAGTTCCTCGGCGCGGCGCATCTTGTCTTTGCGCTCGATGATGGAGCCCTCGTTCACCCCGACCCGGATGGGAATGCCGCGCTCCTTGCAGGCGTCTATGACCGCGTTGACCTGCTCGCGGTCGGTGATGTTGCCGGGATTCAGGCGGATCTTGTGCACCCCGGCGGCGATGGCTTCCAGAGCCCGCTGGTAGTGGAAGTGGACATCGGCCACAAGGGGCACTGAAACCTGCTTCAGGATTTCCTTGAGCGCCTCGGTGTCCTTTCGCTCGGGCACCGCCACGCGCACAAGATCGGCTCCGGCCTTGGCGTAACGCTCGATCTCGGCGACGCAACGGTCGACTTCATGCGTGTACCCGGCGCACATGGTCTGCACACTCACCGGGGCTTCGCTGCCGATACGCACCGGGCGGGACGACCCCGCCGCAACGGTGATCATTCGGGTAGCGCGGCGCGGTTGCATCGATCCATTGTAGGGGCGCACCGTATGCTGCCGCGCCTCAAGGAGCCCGTGCATGGACAAAGTCGCCGCAGCTTCCCCAACCCCGCGAATCATCCCCGAAGGTCTGAACCGCCGGCTCAGCCTGATGATGTTCTTGCAGTACGCCATCTGGGGCGCGTGGCTGCCACTCTTGTGGCCGTACCTGAAGAATCACCTGCACTTCGAGGACGCTCAGATCGGCAACATGTTCGCGGTCGGCGCCATCGGTGCCATCCTTGCCCCGTGGATGGCCGGTCAGATTGCTGACCGATACTTCAACACCGAGCGCTATCTGGCCATCAGCCACATCGTGGGCGGGGTGCTGGTGTGGCAGTTGGCCACCATTTCGACCTACGCCGGGTTCCTAGGATTCAGCTTCATCTATTCAGTCGTCTACGCCCCGACGCTTTCGCTGACCAATTCGCTCTCCTTCCACCACCTGGCGGACCGCGACCGCGATTTCGGCAAGGTCCGGGTTTGGGGCACCGTCGGCTGGATCGTGGTGGGAATTGCCATCGGGCAGTGGCTGCTGCGCATGCACACCCCCGGCGCAGCAGCGCTCGCCGGACAAACCCCGGAGGCGGCCGACGCCACCGTTGCCGCGGCCCACGCGGCTGGCATGGCCGACGCCTTCCGTCTGTCGGGAATCCTCGGCGTGCTGATGGGTTTCTATTGCCTGACCCTGCCGGCCACGCCGCCGAGCAAGGGCCAGCGCTCCAGCGCTGTGGCTGAGGCGATCGGCGAGATTCGCCTGGCACCGCTGGTCACTCTGTTCATGCTGGCGGTGCCGGTCTCCTGCATTCACCAGTTCTATTTCGTGCACACTTCCAGCTTCCTCGGTGAGGTGCAGCGGCAGTCCGGCAGTGACGGCCTGGCCAACTTCTTCAACAGCATCTTCGGTGTCGGCGGCGGCGGCCTCATGACGGTTGGGCAGATCTGCGAAGTGGCAGTGCTGGCGGCGATGCCGGTGCTGGCGGTGAAGTACAGCCGCAAGTCGCTGCTGGCTGCCGGGCTCTTGGCCTACGCCTTGCGCATGGGGCTCTTCGCCTACTCCGACGCGCTGGCCGGGGCCACAGGCCTTCCGGAGATCGCCATCGTGGTGAGCGGCGTGGCCCTGCACGGGTTCTGCTTCGGCTGCTTCATCTTCGTGGCCTTCATGATCGTCGATGAGGAGACCAGCGGCGATGTGCGGGCCAGCGCCCAGAGCCTTTTCAACCTGGTGAT